>JAZFTN010000212.1:0-11198 GCA_036446715.1 Acidimicrobiia bacterium
CGACCTACATAGGGGCAGCCGCCCCCGCCTCCCGACCATCGACAGCGCACAACCAGAGCTAAACGAAGATTGGTGACTACCGTCCCCGTCGCCTATGCGCTGGTCAGAAGCACACATACCAACACTCCGAGACGCTCCCGCCGACGCCGAAGCGGTGAGCCACAAACTGCTGGTCCAGGGCGGTTTTATCCGTCAGCTTGCCGCGGGTTCCTACACGATGCTGCCCCTGGGCCAGAAGGTGCGGCTCAAAGTGGAGGGGATCATCCGTGAGGAGATGAACGCCATCGGTGGTCAGGAGATGGTCTTGCCGACGCTTCATCCGGCCGAGATTTGGAAGAAGTCTGATCGTTATGACCTCATGGGTGAGAATCTCTTCAGGCTCAAAGACCGTAAAGATGTCGACCTCGTCCTGGGCATGACCGAAGAAGAGATCTTCGCCATACTTGCCCTCGAACTCTTCTCCTACCGGGATCTGCCCCAGATCTGGTATCAGATGCACACCAAGTTTCGTGACGAGCCACGCCCGAAATCGGGTCTCCTCAGGGTCCGGGAGTTCACAATGAAGGACTCCTATACCCTGGACATCGACAAGCCGGGCCTCGACGCCGGCTTCGACAAGCACCATGAGGCTTACAAGAGGATGTTCTCGAGGATGGGGCTCGAAGCCGTTGATGTCGAGGCGTCCTCAGGTGCAATGGGGGGCTCGGAATCCATCGAATTCATCCAGAGAAGCGATGCCGGCGAGGATTGGGTGGTCACATGCGAGAACTGTGACTATCGAGCGAACATACAAAAAGCGGTTTCGGCACTGCCCGATGTCGACGACGGCGAGTCGGGTGAGTTGACTCGGTTTGCCACTCCCGGATTGCGGACAATCAATGCCCTTGCCGAGGCCCACCCGGACATCGCCGGCGCTGATCGTCAGATCAAATCCCTCGTTTATGTCATCGACGGGGAGCCGGTCATCGTCCTCCTCCGAGGTGACCATGAGCTTCAGGAGCAGAAGCTGATGGACGCCATCGGAGCTGCCGATCTGCGGACGAGTCTCCCCGAGGAGATCAGGGATCTGCTTGGCGCCGACCCCGGAAGTCTCGGGGCGGTCGGTGTCGAAGGTGTGCGGATTCTCGCCGATCCAGCACTCGAGGGTCGCGTGAGGATGACCACTGGAGCCAATGAGGACGATTGGCATTACAAGGGGGTAGACGTCTCACGCGACATCGATGTCACCCAATGGGCGGAGCTGAGAGCTGTCACCACGGGGGAGAAATGTGTCAAGTGCGGCCACTCTCTGGAGTTGTGGAAGGGGATAGAGGTTGGCCACATCTTCAAGCTCGGGACCAAGTACTCAGAGGCCTTTGGCGCCTTCGTCCAGGATGAGGATGGAGAGAGTCAGCCGATCATCATGGGCTCTTACGGCATCGGAGTCGAACGTGGGGTCGCAGCCGTTGTCGAGGCCAACCACGATGAGAACGGAATCATCTGGCCTGTTTCGGTGGCGCCCTACGAAGTTGTGATCACCGTTGTTCGAGTCGATGAAGAGAGCACGAGAGCCGTCGCCGAGGATATCTACAGCCAACTTCGAGATGCTGGAATCGATGTGCTCTTAGACGATCGGATCGAGCGTCCGGGGGTCAAGTTCGCAGACTCCGAGCTGATCGGAATTCCCTACCGGATCACGGTTGGTCCTCGGGGAGTAGCCGAGAGTGTCGTCGAGCTCACCGTGCGTCGGGGGCTCGAGAAGGAGAATGTGGCCCTTGGAGAGGCGGTGGCTGCCCTCGTAGATGGCGTCGAGAGGCACCGTTTTGGCATTTAGGGCTGAGGTTCGATTGGCCTTATAATCGGGGCCAGACAACAGGACGCTTTTCATCAGGTGGGCGCCCAGGGGCGCTCATCTGATTTGTCGTGGAGTGACATAAGTGACGCAGGTAGCCGACATTTGGGATGTGGTGGAGCCCTACCTCGCCGCGGAACGACTCGAGCTGGATGATCTCGAGCTCGCCGGGCGTGGCCAGGGGCGGATTCTGCGCGTCACTGTGGATGGCGAGGACATCACGGTCGATCGCCTCGCCTCGCTCGCCAGAGGGCTGTCGAGATTGCTCGATAACGAAACCGATCTCGAGGACCAGTACCAACTCGAGGTGAGTTCTCCCGGTTTGGAGCGAAAACTCAAGCGACCATCGCACTATCAGAAGTCGGTAGGTCGAGAACTCGTCGCCAAAGTGTCCCTTGGCGAGACAAAGGCCACCATCCGAGGCGTTCTCGCCTATGCCAACGATGACTCTTTCACGATCGAGGCCGAAGACGGTCCGAGTGTGGTCAGTTATGAAGATGTAATCACCGCAAAAACGGTGTTCAGGTGGGAGAAGGCCCCCAAGCCGGGTCATTGAAGGAGAAACATGAAGCTTGACACGATGATGGAGGCCATAGAGGTTCTCGCCCGGGAGCGAGGCGTGGCGGTGGATACCATCCTCGATGCTTTCGCCAACGCCCTGGTGGCCGCCTACAAGCGGAGCCCCGGGGCAGCCGAGGAGGCGCGGGTCACCATCGATCCCGAGTCCGGGGAAGTGATGGTCTACGCACAGGAGCTCGACGAGGACGGAAACGTCATTGACGAGTGGGAGGACACACCCGAGGGTGAGGCCTTCGGGCGGATTGCGGCTCAGTCGTTCAAGCAGGTCATGCAGTTCAAGCTGCGTGAGGCCAAAAGGGAGCTCGTATACGAGATGTACGAGGGTAGGGAGGGAGACCTGGTCACCGGCATAGTGCAGCAGGTGGACTACCGGTCGGTCATCCTCGATCTGGGTGACGCCGAAGCCATCCTCCCGGGCAGCGAGCGAATCCCGTTCGAGCGTCTGGAGCGGGGGAATCGAGTCAAGGCGCTCATCCTCGAGGTCCGCAACGAGCCCAAGGGAGCGCAGATAGTTGTCTCTCGAAGTCACCCGGACCTTGTTCGGCGTCTCCTCGAACTCGAAGTGCCAGAGCTCACCGACGGAACCATTGAGATTGTCAACATTGCCAGGGAGCCCGGCCATCGCAGCAAGATTGCCGTCATATCTCATGATCCCAACGTGGACCCCAAGGGCGCCTGTGTGGGTGCTCGCGGATCCCGTGTCCGCCAGGTGGTGAACGAGCTGCGTGGCGAGAAGGTGGACGTTGTCCAGTGGCGCGACGATGTTGCCCAGTTCATTGCTGAGGCCCTGGGTCCTGCCAAAGTGAAAGAAGTTCGCATCGATGAAGAGGAGAAGACAGCGGAAGTCATCGTCTCGGAGCATCAACTGTCGCTGGCGATCGGGAAAGAGGGTCAAAACGCCCGTCTGGCAGCCCGTCTCTCCGGCTATAAAGTCGATATTCGCTCCGATGTCGAGCCCATAGTCGAAGACGAAGATGCAGTCGCCGAAGGTGAGGCTCCGGTGGACGACGCTGCCATTCCTACCGAGGAGACGCCGCCGGATGTGGTCGACGATGAGGACGCTGTCGAAGATGCAGTTACGGATGAGAGTGAGTGATCGCTGAATGAGGGTCTATGAACTGGCGCGCGATCTGGGCGTCGATTCCAAGGAGGTTCTGGCACATGCCGAGGACCTCGACATCGACGTGAAGACGGCGTCATCGGGTCTGAGCGAGGAGGCGGCCGAACTGCTTCGTCTTGCCTTTGCCCCGGCCGACGAGTCCCAGGCCGTGGAAGCACCCTTGGAGGAGACAACCCCCGAAGAGACCACGGTTGAAGAGAAAGCCGTGGACATAGTGGAAGAGGAAGAACCGGTCGAGGATGTGTCGGCGCCCTCCCAGGAGATTCAGCTGGCCTCTCTCACCGAGGGCGCCACAGTGGCCGAGTTCTCGGAGGCCGTTGGCCAACCCGTCAGCGAAATTGTGAGGGCCCTGCTCGAAAGGGGAGTGCCTGCCGGCGCCGGACAGCAGATGCCATCCGAGTTGGTCGATCCGGTCGCAGAGAGTTTCGGATACATCATCGAGGTCGAGGCCGCACCCGAGCCGTCGGCGGTAGCGGAGAGGCCCCAGTTCGATGACGACGAGTCAGACCTGGAGCCTCGCCCGGCGGTCGTGACCATCATGGGCCATGTTGACCATGGTAAGACGACCCTTCTCGACACGATCCGTAAAACCAACGTCGTGGAAGGGGAACAGGGAGGCATAACCCAGCACATCGGGGCTTACCAGGTCGACGTCAGCGGTCATAGCGTAACTTTCATCGACACACCGGGACACGAGGCGTTTACCACCCTTCGTTCTCGTGGAGCCAACATCACCGACATTGTCGTGTTGGTTGTTGCTGCGGACGACGGGGTAATGCCGCAGACGGTCGAAGCCATCTCACACGCCAAGGCCGCCGGAGTGAAGATGATTGTTGCGGTCAACAAGATGGATCTTCCAGGCGCAGACCCGCTTCGGGTGCGTACCGAGCTCACGAATCACGATGTCGTCACCGAGGATCTTGGAGGCGATGTTCCCAGCGTCGAGCTTTCCGCCCTTTCCGGCGATGGCGTTGACGAGCTTCTGGAAGTCATCGACCTGATTGCCCAGCTCGAGGATTTCAAGGCCAACCCGAAGCCCAGAGCCTCTGGTGTCGTCGTTGAAGCCCAGCTCGAGCGTGGCCGCGGGCCGGTCGCATCGGTGATCGTCCAGAGGGGAACACTCAGGCAGGGCGACTCATTCGTTGCCGGTCCGGTCGCCGGTCGCGCCCGTGCCCTATTGAGCGACGAGGGAGACCAGATCGAGTCCGCGGGCCCGGCTGACCCGGTCCAGATCATGGGCTGGCAAGAAGTCCCTGCTGCCGGTGACTACTTCGAGGTTGTGAAGAACGACAGAGAGGCTCGCAAACTGGCCGCACAACGCAGTGAAGCCGTTCGGTCCCTGGCTCATGTTGCTCCAAGCGCACGAGATCGGCTCCAGGGCCTTCTCGAGTCGCTGCGAGACGAGGATGCGACCCTCAACCTAATCATCAAGGCCGACGCTCAGGGATCGCTCGAGGCCCTTCGCGAGTCCATCAGCAAGATCGAACGCGAGGGTGGAAAGATTCAGATCATCCACACGGCCGTCGGAGGGATCAACGAAAACGACGTGACCCTCGCCGAGGTGACCGAGTCGGTGATCGTTGGTTTCAACGTCAGACCTGAGCCCAAAGCGCGAAAACTGGCGGAGAACGCCGGTATTGAAATCCGGACCTACGGGATCATCTACGAGCTTCTCGAGGAGATCGAACAGCTTCTCGTCGGCCAACTTGCCCCCGATGAGGAGGAGCAGGTTCTCGGAACGGCGGAAGTGCGCGCGATATTCAAAGTTCCAAAAATGGGGACTGTCGCCGGTTGTTATGTCGTGGAGGGTGTGGTGCAGCGAGGCGCCAAGGCACGTCTGCTTCGCGACGGTGTGGTCATCCACGACGGCGTCGTCTCATCGTTGCGACGGTTCAAGGACGACGTACGTGAGGTTGCATCCGGATTCGAATGTGGCATGGGCTTCGACGATTACCAGGACATCAAGGAAGGCGACAGCATCGAGGTCTATGTGATCCGTGAGGTCGCTCGCACCTGATGCGGGTTGCGGCCCTGCGGGTCGAGATTCATCTCCCAACGCCGCAATCTTTGAAGGAGAAGAGGGGGGTTCTCCGTCCGGTGATCGAAGGTATGCGGCGTCTTGGCTCGTACAGCGTTGCGGAGGTGGACCATCACGATGATTGGCAGAGAGCGACCATTGGTGTAGCCGTTGTCGCTCCGGATGGGCGAGGTCTGGACATGCAAATCTCGAAACTCCGTCGCTACCTTGACTCCCGTTTCGAGATCGAGGTGGTCGATGTGTTCATCAGCGAGTTGGAGGAACCGGAGTGAGTGACAGGATGCTGAAGGTCAACTCCACGCTGCGTGAGGTGATTGCAGAGGAGATCGAGCGGATGAGCGACTCTCGTCTCGACATGGTTTCCGTGACGGCGGTCGACACGGCTCCGAATTTGCGAAATGCCGTTGTTTACATCGACGTCCTCGAGATCAAGAGTCATCAGCCGGCTTTGGATGCCCTGACCGGTGCGGCGAAGAGGTTGCAGGCTGTCGTCGGCAGCCAGGTGCGGATGAAGTACACGCCGCAACTGGAGTTCGCCATGGATCCGGGTGTGGTCGGTGGTGAGCGGATAGATGCCATTCTTCGCTCGCTTCGGGAGGAGGAATCGAATAACAATGAGTAGCACCGAAGAGCTGAATGCAGCTGCCAAGGCGATCGCCGCGACCGAAGAAATGGCACTCGCCTGTCATGTGGGGCCGGACGGTGACGCTCTCGGCTCGATGCTCGGCCTCGGAATCGCGGCGCGAAACGCCGGGAAGACAGTCACAGCCAGCTTTGGCTCGCCGTTTGTCATGCCCCCCAATCTCGCCTTTCTCCCTTCCGAACTGCTGGTTGCTCCCGGAGACTTCCCGGCCGCGCCCGACCTGATGGTCGTGCTCGACGCGGGTTCGGCGGAACGTCTCGGTGAGTTGGCCTCGAACGCCTCAAAAGCCGCCAGCGTGATAGTCCTCGACCATCACGTGACAAATGAGGGATTTGGGGATATCTCGGTCGTCGACCCGAAGGCTGCGGCCACGGGGGAGCTGGTGTTTGACCTCCTGGGGCTGCTGAACTGGCAGATCACGCCTGATGTGGCGAACTGTCTGCACACTGCCCTGGTGACCGACACGGGGCGATTTCTCTATGCGAATACGACTCCGCGAACACTGGAGATTGCAGCGGTACTTGTCGGCGCAGGCGCCAAACCGACTGAGATCGGACGTCACGTATATGAAGAGAGTCCTTTCGGATACCTCAAGGTGGCAGCCGTGGCTCTGGGTCGCGCCGAACTCGATGTTGACGCCCGGTTTGTCTCAACCATTGTCACCCAGGCAGATCTGACGGCAGCCGGGATCGATTGGGGGGACATCGATAACCTCATCGACACCCTTCGTCTCGCGGAGGAGGCAGATGTCGCCACTCTGGCGAAAGTCCACAAAGACGGGCGTGTAAGAGTGAGTATGCGCTCGCGTGGCGACACCGATGTCGGTTCGCTTGCAGTCGCGATGGGCGGAGGCGGCCATCGTCTGGCTGCCGGCTTCACGACAGAGGCTGATGCGGAAGCCGTCATACGACAGGTCCGGGATGCCATGGAGGAGTATCGGTGACCGCGGGATTCCTCATCGTTGACAAACCTCGGGGAATCACCTCCAACCGGGTCGTCGGAGAGGTGAGGAAGGCTACCGGGATCAAGAAGGTGGGTCATGCGGGAACTCTCGACCCGATGGCGACCGGAGCGTTGGTTCTGGCCTTGGGAAACGTGACGAGGCTGATCCGCTTTGTTCAGGATCAACCCAAGGAGTACCTGGCAACGGCCCAGTTTGGTGTCGCCACAGACACGCTAGATGCCGACGGAGCTGTGCTCTCTCGCGAGCCGATGGACTTCGAGCCAGATGAGCTCATGGATGTGGTGCCCAGGTTCACAGGCTTCATTCATCAGATCCCACCGATGGTGTCAGCACTCAAGAGGGACGGACGTCGTCTGTATGAGTTGGCGCGAGAAGGACAGGTGATAGAGCGTGACGCGCGCCGGGTAATGGTGCACGAACTCGAGATTCTTCAAGTCGGCCCGGGGCCATATCCTGAGGTCGAGTTCAGAGTGGTCTGTGGGAAGGGGACCTACATTCGATCTCTGGCCGATGATATGGCGGCAGTTCTTGGCGGCTCGGCGCATCTCACCTGGTTGAGGCGAACACGCATCGGTTCGTTGAAGGCTGCCGACGGCGTGTCCATGGAATCGCTGGTCGACTGGCCGTCCTATCTGCTGTCGCCTTCTGATGCACTGGTCGATCTGCCCGCGGTCACAGTGAGCCCTGAGACTTTGCGCGGCGTTCGACATGGAATGGGATTTGTTGGCGGTGACATTGTCGACGGCCCCGAAGGGGAGCCATACCGGGTCCTCGATGACTCCGGCTCTCTGGCGGCCATATATCGTCTTGATGGTGATCAGGCTCGACCTGAGGTCGTACTGCCGACATGAGGGTATTGCGAGGCTCGTGGAGCGGTTGGGATCCAGCTCCGGAACGGTCCTCGATCACCATCGGTGTGCTCGATGGTGTCCATCGCGGCCACCAGGCACTGCTTGCCGAGTTGGATTCAGGTCTTTTCCGAACTGTTCTCACCTTTGACCCTCATCCCATCGAAGTGCTCCACCCCGGCACCAACCCCCGTCTGATCACCACCATCGAAGAGCGAATCGAGCGTTTGGAGTCGTTGGGCATCGATCAAGTGGGCGTTCTGGACCTGGCAGGAATCAAGGACCTTGGACCGGAGGAGTTTGTGGACGAGGTGCTTGTCAGGGCTCTGCGTGTCGAAGACCTTGTCGTCGGCCCCGATTTTCGGTTCGGTAAAGGGCGGGCGGGCGACGTCGAACTTCTTCAAACCCTCGGGAGGCTGCGCGGGTTCAGCGTCCGCGTACTCGATCTCATCCAAGACGGCGAAGGCGTGGTGTCGTCCAGCCGGATACGAGAAATGCTCGAGTCGGGTCGCCTGAGGGACGCTGAGAATGCTCTTGATTTCAGATACCAGATGTCGAACGTAGTTGTGAGAGGCGACAGCAGAGGCACCGAAATCGGGTTCCCGACTGCGAACCTGACGCCACCGGCGCGAAAGGTGATTCCCGCGATCGGCGTCTATGCGGCTTTTGCCCGCGTGGGCGGAGAAGTGCATCAAGCTGCCGTGAATGTCGGAGTGAGACCTACGTTCGGCGGTGGCGATCTTCTCGTCGAGGCCCACATCCTCGGATTCTCAGATGAGGTGTATGACCAGGTGATGACGATCGAATTCGTCGATTTTCTGAGGCCAGAGTTGAAGTTCAATGATGTTGACGATTTGATTGCCGCGATGCGATCAGACGTAGAAGAGACACGGCATCGGCTCGCCACGACGGCAACGAATATGAGTTGACGTCCGCTTCCTGTTAGAGTTCGGACCAATTCCCCCTCACTTATTCAGGTTTATCGCGCAATGAAGACAACGACCGAGATTGTTGCCGAGTACGGCACTCATGAGAGCGACACCGGCTCTCCTGAGGTTCAGGTGGCGCTCCTCTCTGAGAGGATCAACCATTTGACCGAGCATCTCCGCGATCACGGCCATGACCACCACGGTCGTCGTGGGCTGCTCTTGATGGTGGGCAGGCGTCGAAGGCTTCTCGATTATTTGCGTCGTCAAGACGCGGACAGGTACCGAAGCCTCATCGCCAAGTTGGGCTTGCGGCGCTAACAGTTTTCATGATGAGCGGACAGACCGCTTCTCATGTCGATGGGGGAGGTTTCCCTCACAAGAGGTGAGCCAGGTCGGTTGACAGTGGCGATGCCTTCTCCTCGGCGGAGGCATGACTACTGCCAACAGGCACGGCTCCCAAACATCTACAACAAGGAGCACAACGTGCCCGAGAACACTGTTCAAGGCACCATTGGCGGTAAAGACTTCGTCCTGAGCACCGGCAAACTCGCCGGTCAGGCCGATGGCGCCGTGGTAGCCACCCTGGGCGGTACCAAAATGTTGGTAACCGCCACTGCCAACCGAAAAATGCGGGAAGGCATAGACTTTTTCCCGCTCACCGTCGACTTTGAAGAGCGGATGTATTCCGTGGGGAAGATCCCGGGATCGTTCTTCCGTCGTGAGGGACGTCCTTCCGAGCAGGCAATCCTGATCTGCCGTCTCATCGACCGTCCCCTCCGCCCGTCCTTCAAGAAGGGTTATCGCAACGAGACACACATCGTTGTTACCTCGCTGTCCGTCGACCAGGAGAACCCGTACGACGTACTCGCGCTCAATGGTGCGTCGGCTGCCCTCACAATCAGCTCGATCCCGTTTGAAGGCCCGATCGGGGCCGTTCGTCTTGCCCTGAAGAAAGGTGATTGGGTTGCTTTCCCGACCGAAGACGACCTGACCGAGTCCGTTTTCGAGCTCATCGTCGCCGGTCGTCGTAACCAAGACGGTGAGGTAGACATCACCATGGTCGAGGCGGGAGCGACGGAGAATGGCCTGCGTCTCGTGGCCGACGGAGACCGCCCGTCCGACGAAGAGGCTGTGGCCCAAGGTCTCGAAGAGGCCAAGACTCATATTGCCGGGATGATCGACCTTCAGCTCGAGCTGGCGGCAAAGGTCGACATCATCGAGACGGAATGGCCTCTGTTGCTCGACTATTCCGACGAGATGTACGAAAAGGTGGAGGCCGCCGCTTCATCCGCAATTGCCGCAGTTCTCGAGATTGTTGGCAAGCTCGAGCGTCAAAAAGCGGAAGGTGAAGCCAGGGATGATGTGATTGCCGGCCTGAAGATTGCCGAGGACGATGCCGAGACTCTCGAACAGGCGAAGCACGCATTCAAGGCAGTCTTCAAGAAGCTGGCGCGACGACGCACCGTCTCCGAAGGCGTCCGTCTCGATGGTCGTGTCGCTGCCGAACTGACGCGAGAGGCGATTTTCGATGCCATCCGGAATCGGCGAACCTACGCTGTTACCGGCGACCGTATCGCTTTGGATTTTCAACTTAACGGCCGGCTTATGGGCAGTGAATTGCCTTATAACAAGCAGCGAGAGCTAACCGTTACCGTTACTGGCTGGGACCAGCTCGACAGGGTGGAAATCCTGAAGAACAACCGCGTGCTTCACCGTGATTTTCCGATGGACCGTGTACCTACCGCCGGAAGCTGGAAAGAGCCGGTTCTGCTGCGATTCGAATACGGCTGGGGTCCCTGGCCCGCCCTGAATATTACACGAGTCTGTGACTGGGATATTAATATCACATTGGATGGCGGCTTATTGGAAAACGTTCAGACCTGCTTTCAGACCGGCCCGCTTGATGAGACCCGCCGAGACAAGATACTTGAGCGCTCCGGCAAACATCTTCGTGTGCAGTCCTTCACTGCCCTGCGTCAGCAGTTCGAGGATATTTCCACCAAGGCCGTAGTTTTGAAGATACGTGGCGGACCCGATACTCGCGTCAAAATTACCCTGCGTAAGCCGACCAACGTGTCCTTATCGCAAACGTTCAGTCAGTTAGCCCAAAGTGGTGAAATGCTTTTCACCGGCGATTTTCCAAAAGAGTCTGCAATGGTTCATCGATTAGTTTTCCACGACCACTATTATACATCTTACAACGTCTCGGATACTGATGATGGTAAAGGTCTTAACTGGTATTATCT
>JAZFTN010000213.1:0-4093 GCA_036446715.1 Acidimicrobiia bacterium
ACTAAGCGAGCGGGAACCCACAACACCAAATGCTCCCTAACGCACTCCCTTCCCTTTGAAGCAGCACAATCCCTTGGAAGCCATAGTCAGGAGAACCATGGACAATCACAATGACGGGTACATGTGGCTGATTCGATTAAATCTTGACAAAGCAAATGAAGGTCTTCATCGAGCGGCGAAAGAGATAGTCCATCTTGGTGATCTCAGTGAGTCGCACCGGACAGAGTTGACGCAAGGGCTGGCGGATGCCCGATCGTGGGTTGAGCACTTGGAAAGTTGGTTTGCAGGTCCGCTTGCGAACAGCGACGAATAGGTCGAGCGTCCGATCTGCTCGCCCACAAGGCCGGTAATGCGTCACCCTCCGGCGTGGAACTCGGCGTTCGCCAGAGGATGTTGTCACTCTTCGTATACCTTTAATACGGAGGGCTTGGTGGGACACCACAAGCACTTCTGGTAAAGCATGCCGATTAACACTTAGGGGACGGAATCATTCCCTGAGTGATGAGGAGGAGCGATGACAGGAAACGGCTCACTTTGGTCGTGAGGGACATCGGGTCTTCCTTTCGCGTGACTCTGCGCCGCACGAGACTTGGGTTCGTTCGGTCTTCTGGGGTGAGGGCAGCTGACTTTGCTGTCGTTTTGGTCGTGGCGATCGTCATCACGATGCTTCCTCCCGTTTCTGTCGCGGTTGCAGACGAGCTACTTGGTTCGGTTGGCGAGGCGTCGGTTTCGAAGGGCGATGATTCGGGGTTTGGTGAACTCCGTGCTCGAGACTTGAACGTCGCTGAATCAGGTCGGAATGGTCGGTTTGTCGAAGGTGAGGTGATAGTTCGTTTCGAGCCGGGAGCATCTGCGGCTGGTCGCGCTGCTGCACGCACTGGGGTCAGTGCCACAGTGAGGCGAAATCTGCTGCTTTCGAGGACCCAGCTACTAACCATCCCGCTGGGGCTTACGGTCCAACAGGCCGTTGAAAGGTTGGAAAAGAACCCAAACGTCTCGTATGCGGAACCCAATTTCATCGTCCAGTTGGACGTCGTTCCCGACGACACAGACTTCGACGAGCTTTGGGGTCTGCACAACACCGGTCAGAACGTCAACGGCACGACGGGGACGGCTGATGCTGACATCGACGCTCCGGAAGCATGGGATATCACCCAGGGCAGCACAGACGTGCTGGTTGGGATCATCGACTCCGGGATTGCCTATGACCACCCCGATCTCGCACCCAACCTGTGGGTGAACCCCGGGGAATCCGGTGGCG
This sequence comes from Acidimicrobiia bacterium, assembly GCA_036446715.1. Classification (GTDB taxonomy): domain Bacteria; phylum Actinomycetota; class Acidimicrobiia; order Spongiisociales; family ZC4RG35; genus SZUA-217. Next base: position 1,262 of record JAZFTN010000213.1, read on the forward strand.
GCAAAGAAACCAACGGGCTCGACGACGACAGCAACGGTCTCATCGATGACTGGCGCGGCTGGAACTTTTTAGACGGCGACAACGACCCACGCGACTTCAACGGTCACGGAAGCCATGTCGCCGGCACTATCGGCGCCCGCGGGAACAATGCCTCCGGTATCACTGGGGTCTCGCAGCAGGTTTCGATGGTCATGGCGAAGGCTTGCGATTCAAGTGGTTGTCCATTGGCCGCTGTTATCGATGGATACATGTACGTAGCCGACCTCGGTGCCCGGATCGCCAACGCCAGTCTGAGCGGTCCGAGCTTCTCCCAGTCCGAATATGACGCGATCGCGGCTAACCCCGGCACGCTGTATGTGGTTGCGGCAGGCAATGACGGCGTGAACAACGACTCGACACCTTCCTACCCGTGCGCGTTCGACCTGGCGAACATTCTCTGCGTGGCGGCCACCGACTCGAATGACGCTCTCGCCGGCTTTTCCAACTTCGGAGCCACCAGCGTGGACCTGGCCGCTCCGGGAGTGAACATCTTCAGCACGGTTCCGTTCACGACGAGATTCTTCGACGACTTCGAAGGCGGTGGAGCTGCTTGGAGTTCCGGTGGGGTCAACAACACCTGGGGCATCATCGAGTGTACGGCCGGGGGTTTGCACTGCTGGACCGATAGCCCCCCAATATTTGCGCCCTATGTGAACGACACCAATTCCTGGATCCAGACTGTCAGCAGCATCGATGTTTCTACCGGGGTGGAGGAGTGTCAGGTCGTCTATCCGCTGGCCCTTGCGACCCAGTTTGGGATTGACGGGCTTTGGATCGAGGCGTCCACGAATCAGACCGACTGGACGGTGCTCGCAGCTTGGACCGGGTCAACCGGAGGCATATTTGAACTTTTTGAAACCCCGATCGATTCTGGGATCGGTTCGCCGATCTATCTCCGTTACCGCCTCGAGACCAACTCGGCAGTCGTTGACGACGGCGCCTACATCCTGTCCGTGGAGGTTCGTTGCGTGGACACCACACCAACGGCGTACGGGTTCCTCAACGGAACTTCAATGGCGACTCCCCACGTCGCCGGGGCCGCCGCTCTCCTCCAGTCGCTCAACCCGACCATCACCGCTGCTGAGATGAAGACCATCCTGATGGACACCGTCGATCCTCTCGCCGGTCTCAGTGGAAACACCGTCAGCGGTGGACGCCTCAACGCCTACCAGGCCGTGCTTGCGGTGAACTTTGCTCCGGTGGGAGTTGATGACGACTATGACGGGATAGAGGACACCCAGTTGGTGGTGAATGCTGCTGCTGGAGTGTTGGACAACGACACCGACGCCGACGCTGATCCGCTCACCGTCTCCGATGCTGACACCGTCTCAGCCCAGGGCGGCACCGTGGCAGTAGCGGCTGACGGTTCGTTCACCTACGACCCACCCACCGGATTCAACGGAACCGACACCTTTGGTTACACCGCCTCCGACGGTGCCCTCTCCGACACAGCCACCGTCACCATCACCGTCTCAGCAGCACTCCCTCCTCCTCCTCCTCCTCCGCAGCCTCCTCCTCCTCCTCCTCCTCCTCCACCACCTTCATCGGAGACGTGTCCTGACACTTTGCCCGATCCGGGGTTCACCGACCTTGACACCATCTCGGCTGAGGCGAAGCTTGCGGTGGCTTGTCTGGTTGCCTATGAGATCACGGAGGGAACCTCGGCGACCACTTTCTCACCGTTGCTGTCAGTGACACGTTGGCAGATGGCCCTGTTCTTGACCCGTCAGGCGTCGGTTCACGGCGTGATGTTGCCGGCTGTGGAACTGCACGGTTTCACTGATATTGGTGGGCTTGGGTCTACGACCCAGGATGCCATCAACCAGTTGGCCACCCTTGGGATCACTGAGGGGACGAGCCCAACAACGTTTGACCCCTTTGCCGACGTTTCGAGATGGCAGATGGCCCTGTTTTTGGCTCGGATGGCCGACCTGGTCGGTGTACCCCTCCCAGCATCACCGAACGGGCTGTTCTTGGATGTCGGTGGGTTGACAGCCGAAACTCAACTTGCGATCAACCAGCTGGCCGAGATCGGTATCGCCAAGGGCACCACCAGTACAACGTTTGACCCCTTTGCAGACGTGTTGAGATGGCAGATGGCCCTGTTCCTCAGCAGGCTGCTCGAGGCCGACGGCGTATTGCTGGAATGACACGCAACACCCTCACAAGTTGCCGCGGATCTGTCGCCAAACGCCGAATCCGCTGCTGGTACTCCAGTCACCGCACAACGGCATCATGTGCAACCGGATGAAAGCTCAGCTTGGTCGGCGACTTCCAGAGGTCCATTTCGGCAAGCTAGGCACCAACGGATGAATCAGCCCGCAACCCTCCAACAGTCAGGTTGCGTAATACGGTTAGGAGTCGTGTCTGTCAGCTAGTCACTAGCAATTTCGGGTCCCGGGGCTAACTGACAGTCAAGTAGTCTGGCTGTTTGGCCCCTGTTGGATGCCCGCTGATCGTCCGCCCGAAATCCCCAACAACCACAGGCCTCCCAACGCCAACACGTCCTTGTTCGAATCGGGCGTTCTTAGCTGGCCAGTCGGTAGGCCAATCTCAGCTCGACTGAAGGCCTCGACATGTCCATCGTTGGGATGTCACCTTCAGAGGAACTCGCCCATATGTTGCAGCGACACCTTGAGCCAGCAGCATTTATGGGCGACTGTCGGCGGGTAGGTTCGTGGGCTACTACTCGAGTGTGGAGGTTGAAATGTCGGTAGCTGAGAACAAGGAACTCCTTGCCCAATACATCACCGAAGTCTGGGACGAGGCGAACCTGGATGCCATCAGAAAGTT
>JAZFTN010000214.1:0-5031 GCA_036446715.1 Acidimicrobiia bacterium
TCCACGTCGGGAGCGAGGGTCGTCCTTCCGGACTCGACGCTCGCCAGGATGTCCTCATCCACCAGGCCTGACTTGACCAGATAGCGATGCATGCCTTCGTCATTGAAGGTGGTAGCCAGTGCCAACCCACCCTTGGTCACGAATATGCGCCCACGCACATTCTGGCCTCTGACGTCGACCGAGCCCTTTTGGCTAGACCGGGTGAGCAGACGAAGCACTTCGTCTAGCGATACAAATCCTAAATTCCCAGAAAGAGACACCTTCAGCTCCTTGCTTTCGAAAAGCCTCTTTTCCATTTCGGCCCCAAACCAGTGGCTCTTTAGACGTTTCTTGTGATTTCGGCCAACACGGCGAAGTCTACGCTCTCTCCGGTCCACCAACGGAAGGACAACGCGGCTTGCCGGGCCAAGAATTCGATCCCGTCAACTGCCGGTATCCCATTTCCAATTGCCTTCGAGGTTGCACCGGTGGCCGTGTCGGAATACGGCAGATCGACCAGAGCCCCGCCCAGTTCGACGATTCCACCCGGAAGACGCTCACCTGACATTCCCAACGGTGTTGCGTTGACCACCACGGCGCCGGCGACACTCGCGCCCCAGGGAATGACACTCACGGAATCAAATGTGTCGGCCAGTGCCTGAGCCCTTCCAGCGTTTCGGGCGGACAGGTATGCATCTCTTCCTTTCGCAGCGGCGAGCGCCGTTGCCGCCGATCCTCCGGCACCCAAGACCAGGACACTGCTGAGATCTTTGAATCCTCGATCCTCGAATATCTCGCCAAACACGACAGCATCGGTCGACTGGGCCAAAACCAGACCGTCTTCGCCTCTCTTCATGGTGTTGACAGAGCCTGCCGGTCGGTCCTCTGGTGTGGTGAAATCGGCAAGCTCGAAAGCAATGCGCTTCAGTGGCATCGTGACGTTTATCCCGTCGATTTTACCTGATCGCAGGTCAGCGAGTGTCTCCTCGAGGATCTGCTGGTTGGCGGTGATCGCCTTGTACTCACCACTGAGACCACAAAGCCGCAGGGCCTCGGCGTGAATCGCCGGTGAGCGCGAGTTCGCAACGGGATCACCCAGGAGGGCAAATCGATAGAACTGACTCATCGAGAACCAGTGTGCCAGGACTCCTAGGGCAGAACACCGTCTTCTCTGGCCTGGTTCACGTTGTTGATGTGCTCGTCGAGGGTTCTGGCAAACGCATGATTGCCATCGAGGTCGGTTAGCACGTAGTAGAAGAACTCCGTTACCTCAGGTGAGGCGGCAGCAACAAGAGATGCCCTGCCGGGAGAGGCGATCGGCGTCGGTGGCAGTCCGGCAATTACATAGGTGTTGTAGGGCGAGTCCACGTCTCTGTCGAAAAGGGTCACATCTCGGGTGCCCAGGGCATACAGCACGGTGGCGTCGATATCGAGTTTCATCCCCTCGGCAAGTCGATTGTGGATCACGCTGGAGACCACGGCACGTTCATCATCAAGGAGCACCTCTGTCTCGATCAGCGAAGCGAGGGTGATCCCTTCGTATTCCGTGTACCCGAGAGCCATCCAATCCGACCAATCGATACTGTTGACTCGCTGCTCCATTGTTGAAGCCATCCTTTGCAGGATCGACTTGGGGGCCGCAGACCTCGTGAATTCGTAGGTATCAGGAAAGAGCAGACCCTCCCAGTCGGACAAGACGGGCTCTGGGGGCATCTCACGAAGCGAGCTCACCACATCACCACCGAGAAGGGCGTCCTCGAAATCCGAGTATTCGTGTGGTGTTGTCTCGGCAAGGGCGACAAATATCTCCTCGACGCGAAGACCTTCGATCACGGTAACTCGGTAGACAGCCGGGGCGGGACCGGCAACGAGAGCGGCGACCACTTCGGCCGGATCCATCAGCGTTATGAGGGCATATGTGCCGGCCTGCAGCCGTTGCGCCGCGTCGACATTGCGAACGGCCACCTCGAATTCGAGGGCGGAACGCACGACTCCCTGTGCGGCGAGCATGGCTCCGATGTCCTGACCTGTCGAGCCACTGACGATCACGATCTCAACGGGTTGTCCCGGCTCCACATCGACGGGACTACTCGTTGCCTCATCCGGACCGAGGGCCACCCCGACTTGACGACCGAGATAAGAGGCGATACCGATCACCGAGACGGCCGCCAGGGCCACCATGGCGATGGCCAGACCGATCTTGAGAATCCTTGCCCAGATGGGCTGGCTGGGTACGGGCTCGAAAGTCATGTCTAGATGTCCGACGTATCAGCCGGTTTGGTGGTTCCCGTCTGCGGCTCGCACGTCGAGATAATCCTGAAGGATGATGGCAGCCGCGACCTTGTCCACCGTTTCACGTCGTTGCCTTCTCTTCATTCCTGATTGGAGCAAAACGTCCTCTGCCAGCTTCGAGGTGAAACGCTCGTCGAGGTAGTCAACAGGGATCCCCGTTGCAGCCAGAAGCTCTTCACCTAGGGCCCGGGCGCCGACGGCTGAAACACCCTCCTCCCCGCTGAGCCCCGTTGGGAGACCGACAATCACCATCTTGATCGTGTATTCCTCATGTAGCTCTCGAACACGCTCGACGACGACGTTTCGCGGCACAACCTCGAGAGGACGTGCTGTTAGCCCGAGCCCGTCACTGATGGCCAACCCAACTCGTTTTGTCCCGTAATCGACGCCGAGATATCGAGTCACAGCTCGGCCAGAGCTCGGCTGGCCTCCGTTCTGGCCTTTTCCAGGGCGACACCGAGTTGGCTGCCATTAGGGCCGCCCGCCTGTGCGAGCTCGGGGTCTCTCGAGCCCCCGCCACCCAGCTCTCGTGCCGCATCGCCTATCAGATCAGCCGCAGAAATACCTTTGGCGATCAGATCCTTGGATACAACCGCCACCAGAGTCCCCTTGGTACCAGCGGCTGAACCGACCACGACCACGCTGGACCCGGCCAGCCGGTCCCGGACTCCGAGAGCGAGCTGGCGCAACTCGTTGGCGTTGATCTCACCGACGTCGGCAATCACCAGATTCGACTCGTCAATCCTGTCCGCTGCGGCTGCGAGTTCTTCGGCGACCGAACCCTGCCGTTTTGTGCGAATAGCGGCGAGGTCTCTCTCCAAACCGGCGACCTTGTCAAGCAGTCGTTCGAGACGACCTGGCACGTCACCTGGAGAAACCTTCAACAGACCGCCGGCGCGGGCAAGGGCGCCACGAATCGAGACCAGATGGTCATAGGCGGTCAGACCTGTGAACGCCTCCACTCGTCTCAGATTGGAGCCGATTGAAGACTCCGAAACCAAAACGAGAGGACCTACCTGTCCTGAGCTCGATGTGTGGGTGCCACCGCAGAACTCGGTCGAAAACTCCCCAACTTTGACGACGCGAACCGTCTCGCCGTATTTGTCGCCGAAGAATGCCAGCGCCCCCATCTTCTCGGCGTCTTGTTTGGAGGTCACCGTTGTGGTCACGTCACTGTTTGCAACCAGCCTGGTGTTGACCTCGAGTTCGATCTCCGCGAGTTCCTCCGATTTGACCTGTGAGAAGTGGGAGAAGTCGAAGCGAATCCGGCCGGGCTCGACCAGCGACCCCGCCTGTTCGGCGTGGTCACCGAGGACATCTCTCAGCGCCCAATGAAGGACATGAGTCCCGGTGTGACTCTTGCGTATGGATTCTCTCCGCGGGCTGTCGATGGTCGTCCGGGCGTTCTGTCCCACGGCAAGGTAGCCGTCGGTGACCCTGGCGCGGTGGCCATGGAGCCCCTGGATGACATGCTGGGTGTCGTTTACGACCGCCGATCCCGATTCGGTTTTGATGACTCCCCTGTCACCTACCTGACCGCCTGACTCGGCGTAGAAGGGAGATTTGTCGAGAAATATCTCCACTTCGTGACCCTCCTCCGCTCGGTCGAGCGTCTCCCCGTCGGCGACCATCGACAGGAGCACGCCGTCGGAGATCTCGTAGTCGTATCCAACGAACTCCGTCAGGCCATTCGACTCGAGAACTCTCCGGTAGACCCTGGCCGACTCCACCTCATCCCCGCCCTTCCAGGAGGCCCGGGCACGCTCTCTCTGGGTCGACATCTCCTTCTCGAATCCCTCGAGATCGACCTCGACACCACGCTCGGCGGCGATCTCCTTCGTCAGGTCGATCGGAAACCCGAAGGTGTCATGGAGCCTGAATGCCGCCGGGCCACTCAATCGCCCCTGACCATCGGACAATTCGGTGTCCAGTAGCTGATGACCTGACTCCAGTGTCCTTCTGAACTTCTCCTCCTCGCGGGCGACGACGTCGAGGACAAGATCCTTCTTCTCTGCAAGAGCTGGATAGGCGTCACCCATGAGCTCGACGGTCGACTCGACCAGTTGGGGCATGATCAGTCCCTCGCCGCCGTACTGCCATGCATGACGAACCGCCCGTCGTAGCACCCGTCTCAGCACGTATCCCCGCCCGTCATTGGACGGTATGACGCCGTCTCCAATGAGAAACGTCACCGTTCGCCCGTGATCAGCGAGAATCCGCAGAGAGACGTCAGTTCTCTCATTCGCCCCGTACTCGAGACCCGTGTATCTCTCGGCTGTAGCCAGCACCTCGCGGGTCGTGTCGATGTCGAACACCGAGGGCACATCCTGGAGAACAGCCGCCATTCGATCGAGACCCATGCCCGTGTCGATGCTTCTCGCCGGAAGGTCGCCCACGACGTGATAGGGCTCATCCTGGATGTTCTGCATGAATACGAGATTCCAGATCTCCACATAGCGGTCCTCGTCACCACCGATGGGCCCGCCCGAGCTGCCGAACTCCTCGCCCCGATCCCAGAAGATCTCAGAGCTCGGGCCACAGGGACCGGGCACTCCCATCTGCCAGAAGTTGTCATTTCCGCCACGCTGTACCCGTTCGGCCGGGACCCCTACACCGTCGATCCAGACCTCGGCAGCTTCTTCATCGGTGTGGTGGACCGTGTACCACATGCGTTCAGGGTCCAGCCCAAGGGTCTCGGTACAAAACTCGTAGCCCCACGGGATGGCCTTCTCCTTGAAGTAGTCGCCGAAGCTGAAGTTG
>JAZFTN010000215.1:0-8387 GCA_036446715.1 Acidimicrobiia bacterium
AGAACGACAGCCAGTCGGGTGTCTCCTCGTTGAACGCCCCCAGCATCCTGGGCCGCTCCTCACTGCCCGATTGACGTTGCAGAAGCTCGTGCGCCTCCTCGCGACCGTCACGTCCAAAATATTTCTGCAACAAGTAGACCATCGCCCAAAGATGCCGGCCCTCTTCGACATTGACCTGAAATAGGTTGCGCATGTCGTACAGCGACGGCGCAACCGATCCCAGATGACGCTGCTGTTCAACTGAGGCCGGCTCGGTGTCTCCCTGGATCACGATCAGTCTCCGCAACATGGCGCGATACGGTCCAGGCACCTCTTGCCATACCGGCTCCCCAAAGTGCTCGCCGCAAGGGACGGTTCGGCCTTCGATCGCCGGTGCGAGCAGGATCCCCCAGCGGTATTCCGGCATCTTCACGTAATCGAATTTCGCCCAACCATCCTTCTCGACACTGATCGCTGTGCGGAGATACACGTCGGCCACCTGAAACCCCTCTGGGCCCATGGACATCCACCAGTCGATGTAACCCGGATGCCACGCTTCAAGCGCTCGTCGCAGCTTCGGGTCGTCTGCCAGTCCGACATTGTTCGGGATCAGCGAGTCGTAATCGACGAGCTCAGATGTCATCACACTCTCCTCGTGTCGTAGTCAGGTCGCAATCCGGTGCCATAACGACGCAGCGCACCGGTTTCTCCCGAGGCGTTGGGGCGTTGAAACACCCAGTTCTGCCAAGCCGTAAGCCGGCCAAAAATCTTCGTCTCGAGTGTCTCAGGCCCCGCAAAGCGCAGGTTGGCCTCCATGCCGGTGAGGGCGTCGGGGCTGAACGACGAGCGCTCTTCGATGATCATCCGAAGCTCGTCGTCCCAATCGATCTCGTCGAAGATCTCTGTGACCAGGGCCGCGTCGTAGGCTTGGTCGGCCGTGAGCGTCGCACCCACTGCATTCAGGGCCCGCTCGCGGCCATCCTCATCGCCCCAAAATCGAGTCTCTATTCGGGTGAGATCGTTCGACATCGGGAGCGGACCGGTGTTCGACTCGGTAAGAAAAAGTGTGGCTGTCGCCTGATCACCTTCGAGAGTTCCCTCGAACATGTACCCCCGGTCGGAGGCCAACACCAACTCAGCCAGGAAACCACCGAAACAGCTGTGCGGTTCGACAAGGGTGATGATCGTTCGCGAAGTGAGGTCAACCCGTTTGAGGACCCGCTTCCACAGAAGGAGCACCTCGCGAACGAACCAATCTGAAGCGTGTGCGTTGAGAAACCGATCGTGTTCAACCACCGCTTTCATAGAGCCGCGGGAGTGAAGCAGGAGCGTTCCCACGCTCAGCTCATTGGCGCGGAGGTGCAACAAAGCGTCGTCGAGCTCCCTGGCAAGGCGCAGCGGCCAAAAGCTCGCACCAAGATCAGCCGCTACTGCCGCATCGGCCGGAACCGGTTCGTCGGGTCCTTTCGCCGTGATGTTCGCCACGCTCGCCGCTCGATCGATCTCAACGGTAACGGCCGAATAGTCGATCCGATCGTCACCAAACCTCCGCTCCAACTCGGTTAGCTCCACGCCCTCGACATCGTCTGGCCGGTCGCTTGCAGCCGCCATCTCCGCAGCGCGCTCCTCGACCTTTTCATCAAAGGTCGAGCGTGGTACCAGCTCGTCGACAAGGTTCCAGTCGAGGGCTCGCGCCCCCTTGATCCCCTCCTCAACGGTACAGAACACATCGGCACGGTCGCGCCGGACGAACCGCTTGTCGACGAGTCGGGTGAGCCCGCCGGTTCCGGGCAGAACCGCGAGGAGGGGAACCTCCGGGAGAGACACACTGGCGCTGCCATCGTCGATCAGCATGATGTAATCGGTGGCAAGCGCCAGCTCATATCCTCCCCCGGCCGCTGTCCCGTTGATGGCACTGACGTACCGCTGTCCGGAGTATCTGGTTGCATCCTCGATCGAGCTGCGGGTCTCGTTGGTGAATTTGCAGAAGTTGACCTTGAGGGGGTGGGGGGCGGAGGCGAGCATCCCGATGTTGGCCCCGGCGCAGAACACCCGCTCCTTGAGCGATCCGATCACGACCGCACCGACCTCGGGGTGCTCGAAGCGGATCCGCTGAACAGCGTCAGCAAGCTCGATGTCTACTGCAAGGTCGTAGGAATTCAGCTTCAGTTCGTAGTCGGGGAACAACCCGCCGTCGGGATCGACATCCATGTCGAGGTGAGCAACACGGTCTTCGAAGCGTAGGCGCCAGTGGCGATACCGATCGGGATGGGTCTGAAAGTCGATCACGACGAGAACGATAGCTGAGCGGTTCCCTGCCAGCATCGGCAGATTCGGACCGATTGTTTCCACGAGAAGGCAACGTTTCCCTTTGAGAAATGCGGGCACATGTCACTCGCGGAACGACGAAAAACCGTCTCCAGTTTGCTCATGGAGTCGCTGGCCTCGGATCGACCTTTCCCCTGACCGGCGCCAGCAGCGATACTTACCCTATGGATGGTGTTCGATGCATGGTGATGCGAGGTGGCACTTCAAAAGGTGCCTACTTCCTCGAAACCGACCTGCCGGCTGACTCCGACAAGCGTGACAATCTGCTTTTGCGAATCATGGGGACCCCCGACCCACGCCAGATCGATGGCATCGGTGGTGCTCACCCGCTAACCAGCAAGGTCGCCATCGTGGCACCTTGCATTGATGACGATGCCGACGTCGAGTATCTCTTTCTGCAGCTCGGTGTGGGCAAAGCCACCGTTAGCGATCGGCAGAACTGCGGGAATCTTCTTGCCGGCGTGGCGCCTTTCGCAGTCGAGCGCGGTGTGATCGAGGTAGAAGACGGCGAAGCTGTGGTGCGAATCCTGATGCTCAACACCGATAGCATCGCCACCGCCAATTTCGAGGTGAGAGATGGGCAGCCGGTCTACGACGGCGACACGGAAATCTCGGGCGTTCCCGGAACTGGAGCGCCGATACGCCTTGATTTCGAGGGCACGGCGGGCGGCTCGACAGGTGCGCTACTGCCAACCGGCAACGCGGTTGACGTCGTCTGCGGGGTGGCCGTAACGATGGTTGACAACGGCATGCCTGCAGTCGTCATGCGTGCTGACGCGGTGGGCATAACCGGTTACGAAACCTGCGACGAACTCGAGTCCAATGACGACCTGACTGTGCTCCTGGAGAAGATTCGGCTGGAAGCGGGGGAGATGATGAATCTGGGTGACGTGTCGGAGACGACCGTGCCCAAGATGACCATGGTGGCTCCGCCGCGCGAAAGTGGCCACGTTTCCACCCGAACCTTCATTCCTCATCGCTGTCATCAGGCGATCGGAGTCCTGGGCGCCGTTTCGGTGGCGACGGCGTGCCTGATGCCTGGTTCGCCCGGATCCGAGGTCATCGACATCGAAGTCGGCGCCACCACCGTGACGCTGGAGCATCCTTCCGGCACATTCGATGTGCATATCCAGCTTTCGTTCTCCGGCGGAATACCGAGTGTCGAGCGGGCGGGGATCATCCGGACAACACGCAAGCTCATGGACGGCCTTGTTTACCCGAGATCGGTTTGATGGAGACGCCTCAGCCGACGATTCCACCGCCGAAACGCGATTCACATCCACCTACGACGTTCACGCCGCCCCCACTAGCCACTGACGCTCATTGTCATATCTTTGGTCCGGCTGCCATCTATCCATTCGCGGAGAACCGCACCTACACACCCCCAGATTCAGGCCTCGAGGAGTTCAGGAGACTCCAGCAGCGTCTCAGTTTCTCGCGCGCCGTGTTTGTCCAGGCCTCGTGTCACGGCACCGACAACTCCGCGATGCGTGAAGCTCTGGTGCGGGGCGAAGGCCGTTACGCGGGCGTTGCAATGATTGATGACTCCCACACTGACCAAGAGCTCGAGGAGCTCCATGATGCCGGTGTTCGGGGAATTCGCTTCAACTTCGTCAAGCACCTCGGTGGCGAGCCCGATATGGAGAGATTCTGGCGGCTTGTCGCCAGGATTACGCCGATGGGTTGGCACGTCGAACTCCATTTCGACGCCAAGGATCTTGCCGAGTATTCGGGCTTGTTCGAACGAATGCCGGTGCCCTACATCATCGATCACATGGCGCGGGTCGACGCCGCAGCGGGTCTCGGACAGACACCATTCCAGCAGTTGCTCCTGATGCTCGAGAAAGATGAGCGGGCATGGGTCAAGATCTCCGGGGCAGAACGTCTCACCGCCGATGGACAGCCGCCCTACGACGATGTGGTTCCTTTCGCTCGCCGTTTGGTCGAGGTGGCTCCCGATCGTGTGCTTTGGGGTACCGACTGGCCACATCCCAATGTTCGTCACATGCCCGACGATGGCGAACTTGCCGATCTTCTATCTGCGATTGCCCCGGAAGAAGAGACGCGGTATCGGATACTGGTTCAGAATCCCGAAGTTCTATACGACTTCAGCAGCTCCTAGTGGCCACTAGAGAGTCTGCTCCAAACGGTTCAGGGTTCTCATCGCACCCAAAGCCTGCTGCACGCTTGCATTCGGCTCGCGAGCTTCGGCTATGGCGTTGAAGAATTCCCGGTCCTGCAACTCGATGCCATCCATCGACACATCAACATGGGAGACATCGATCGGCTGGTCTTTGCCATCGACCAAATCGTCGTAGCGAGCGACGTAGGTCCCCTTGTCGCAGATGTATCGGAAGAACGTGCCAAATGGCCCCTCGTTGTTGAACGAGAGGGCGAGGGTGCACAACGCTCCGGATGGTGCTTGAAGCCCCACAGTCATATCCATCGCGATTCCTAACTCAGCGTGGTGGGGTCCCTCCTGAGCCCACGCTTTGGAGGCGGTCTCTCCGGTTTGATATTGGAAGAGATCGACCGTGTGACAGGCGTGATGCCACAGGAGGTGGTCGGTCCACAACCTTGGCTTGCCAAGGGCGTTCTTGTTCTCCCTGCGGAAGAAATATGTCTCCACTACGAGATGCTGGAGCGCCAACTCGCCCGATGCGATCTTGTTGTGAATCCATTGATGACTCGGATTGAACCGTCGGGTGTGACAGACCATTGCCGTTAGGCCGGTTGCTCTTTGTGTTTCCACCAACGCCTCCGAATCGGCGAGGTTGTCTGCCATGGGGATCTCGACCAGAACATGCTTGCTTGCGCTCAGTACCTGGGTGGCCTGGCTGGCGTGCAATTGTGTCGGCGTTGCAAGGATCGCTGCTTCCACCCCGGCCTGACCGAGACATTCGTCTAAATCAAGTGACCAGTGGCGGACACCTATCTGTGCGGCGAACTCCTCGGTGTCGATAGCAGCACCGCCGGCAACACTGACGATGTCCACACCGTCGATCTGTTCGATGGCCGCAGCATGCCTGCGGGCGATGGCGCCTTCACCTGCAAGAACGATCTTCATGAAACCAGCTTTCGGGTCGGTGTCGAGGTCCCAAGGTTATCGCCGGGTCTCAAACGACTGTGCGAGTGTGCATGAACACGAAAAGCTGCTGCGAGAAGTGTGACTAAATCGATTCTGAGTCGTGTGGCTGGTCTATCGCTGCGCCGCGATCCGTCCACCGTCAACGGGGAGATTCACGCCCGTGACGTAAGCAGCCTCTGGCGAAGCCAGAAAGGCCACAACTGCGCCGATATCCGACGGATATCCCAGACGGCCGGCCGGGATAGCGTCGAGGGTGGCTTGCTCGAGCTGGGAGATACTCTTTCCGGATCTCTCAGCCATCCGACCCATGGTGGTCCTCAGTCTCGATGTATCGATCGAGCCGGGAAGAACGTTATTGACAGTGATGCCGTGCGGGGCCAGTTCAGCCGCCAGTGTCCTTCCCCACTGGGCTACAGCGCCGCGGATCGTGTTTGACACTCCGAGGTTGGGGATCGGTATGACTACCGATGTCGAGATGATGTTGATGATCCGTCCGTAGCGAGCCTCGATCATCCCGTTCTTGGTTGCATGTACGAGGGCTTGGTTGCACAGGATGTGCATCTCGAACCCGTCGATGAGCATTCTGGCGTCAGCCTCGTTGAGAGGTCCAGGACCAGGGCCTCCGGTGTTGTTGATCAGGATTTGGATCGGTCCGCTATCCGACACGTCAGCCTCGGCGGCGGCACTGACCGCTTCCCAGTCGGAAAAGTCGACGGTTATCGCGCCGTGGGGTTGGTCAAGAGGCTGGGGCAGGGAGGAGCGAGCCTCACTTAAGGTATCCGCGTGCCGCCCCATGACAGTGACGTTGGCTCCCGCCTCCGCGAGGGCAACGGCGCATCCCAATCCAATACCCCTTGAACTTCCACCGACCAGCGCCCGTCTTCCTTGGAGCGGCAGGGCAGCCGTTCTCTGCTGGGAGGAGTGGGGCATCCTGTGGCCGAGGATACGCACACAGCAACGCCCGCGACGAAGTCACCAAGAAGTGCGCAGACGGGGATGACGTTTTACCGACTCGGTTCTTGACACACCGCCATCAGTCGAGGGGCAGCCCCGCATACTGTTCGGCCACGACAGCCTGGAAACGCTTCGACGAAGCGAGGTAGTCGAGTTCAGACTCTTGGATTCTCTGCTTGAACTCGCCCTGGTTGGGAAAAAGGTGGAGCAACTCGGTGAGCCACCATGAGAAGCGCACTGCGCTCCACACACGGCTGAGGGCAGTCTCCGAATAGGTGTCCAAGAGTTTGCTGTCGCCCCGGTCGTAGTACACGATCAATGCCCTCGACAGGTAGTAGATATCCGAGATAGCGAGGTTGAGTCCCTTGGCCCCCGTGGGCGGCACGATATGAGCTGCATCACCGGCGAGGAAAAGTCGGCCGTGACGCATTGGTTCGGCGACGAAGCTTCGCAGCGGCGCAATGGACTTCTCAATTGAAGGACCGGTCGCGATGCCGTCTGCAATAGACGAGGGAAAGCGGGCCTTGAGCTCGGTCCAGAATCGATCATCGGACCACTCGTCGATCTGCGCATCTTCGGAAACCTGTATGTAATAGCGGCTGAGCATCGGTGTGCGTTGGGACGCGAGTGCGAATCCCCGCGGGTGGTTGGCGTACGTCAACTCTGGAACCGGGGGTGTCTCAGAAAGGATGCCGAGCCAGCCGAACGGATAGATGCGTTCGTACTCCTTGAGAATATCTGGCGGTATGACCGTTCGGCTCACGCCGTGGAAACCGTCACAACCGGCGACGAAATCACAATCAATGCGAAACTCCTCGCGGTTCTTGGTGAATGTGATGAACGGAGAATCCGATGTCACGTCATGTGGTGTCACCTCGAGGGCTTCCTCGATGACCTTGTCACCACTAACGGCATCGAGGTCTTCCTGGATCTTGGTCTGTCCGTAGGCCATAAAGGGACGCCCTGTGTACTTCTGACAGTCGATGAACAGCCGCTTGTCGCGCCAGGCGATGGCAGCTCCGCTGTGGATGAGCCCTTCACGGCTCATGCGCCCGCCGAGGCCGCTCTGGGTCAGAAATTCGACTGAGCCCTTTTCCAGGACGCCTGCTCTGATGCGCCCCAGGACGTGTTCGCGGGTTTGTCTCTCCACTACGACGCTCTCGACGCCGGCAAGATCGAGGACGTGGGACAACAGCAATCCAGCTGGGCCACCGCCGATTATTGCTACCTGAGTTCTCATAATCAGGCCTGGAGTCTCGGGTAAACGCGTTTTGCATTCTGCTCGAATACCTGCGCCTTTTCCGATTCGGACAGACCGGCGCGATCCACGTAGATACGGGTGTCGTCGTAGTAGTTGCCGGTCTCGGGGTCGCGCCCACGAACCGCGCCGACCATTTCAGAAGCGAACAAGATGTTGTCGATCGGCACGACTCGAAGGAGAAGGTCAATGCCGGCCTGGTGATAAACACAGGTGTCGAAGTAGATGTGGTGGAGGAGTTCGGCGAAGTCCCAGCCTTTGTCCTCGGCCATCCCCTTGAACCGGCCCCAGTGGTAGGGGACTGCACCGCCACCATGGGGGATGACAAATCGAAGGCCTGGAAAGTCCTTGAGGAAACCAGATGAAAGCGCCTGCATGAAGGCTGTCGTGTCCGCTCCGAGGTAGTGCGAGCCGGTCGTGAAGAAGTTGTCATTGACCGAGGCGCTCACGTGGATCATGGCCGGGACGTCCAGCTCGATGAGCCTCTCCCAGAGCGGCCACCAATGCCGATCTGATAACGGGGGTCCATTCCAGAAGCCTCCGCTCGGGTCGGGATTGACATTGCAGCCAACGAAACCCATTTCACTCACGCAGCGGTCGAGCTCGCGGACCGACTGACCGATCGGCGCCCCAGGAGATTGGGGTAGCTGTGCGACCGGCGCAAAGTTTTCCGGATAGAGGTCACACACTCTGCGGATCAGCTCGTTCTGGTGCTCGGTCCAGAATCTCGACGTGTGCTCGTTCCCGAGGTGGTGTGCCATCCAGCTCGCTCTTGGTGAG
>JAZFTN010000216.1:0-10797 GCA_036446715.1 Acidimicrobiia bacterium
TGAGGATCTCGAGACATGGCAGCGGTACTCCGCCGATCAGGCCCTGTTCGGGGACCGTGTCGGGATCAACACCATGATCGTCCTCCCCGACGGCACAGTCGTCGGAGTCGGCTCCCCCGCCGGCAGACACTCGGAACTGTCAGGCGTCTACCTCTGGTCCCCTTACCCATAAGAAACCGACCCCCACGCCCCGAGCCTCCAACCAGGGTCGGTCTTATCCACCGTCGGCTCTCCCTTACCGATAAGAACTAGACCCCCATGGCTTCAGTCTCCACCCAGGGTCTAACTCATCGACCGTCGGCTCTCCGACACCGTAAATACCCGACCCTCCAGTTAGGCCTACTTCCTGGAGGGCTCTCCGGGTTCCTCTCACTAACCATGCTTGACGCCATTCGGTACGCTCCTCGACTAGTTTGACGTGGGGTTGGACGGAGGCCGATGAAGTCACTTTGGAGGACGATCGTCGCAGCACTGCTCGTCGGGGGCCTGCTGTGGGCTTCGGTCGCGGCAGGTGCTGGTGAAGAGTCACCTGATGGCAAAGCGCAGCCGGTTTCGTACGAGTGGGTGATCGACAGCCAAGGCGAACTTTGGATCAAGGTCACTTTCGAATCTGGGTGGGGCCCTGAGCCGCCGCTCGAGGAGGATTTTCGTTCCTTCTTCTTCAGCCTCGAGGTCGTGGTCGATGAGGGCATTGTCGAGGTCGGGTGGGAGCTTCACGAGGGCGCGCAGAGGATTCTTGGTTCCCCCTCCCAGGTGTTCATTCTCGACAACGGTTGTGTGGTGATAGCCACGGGCGTAAATCCCTCGTCGCCGTCGGAAGTGTTGTCGGTTTCTGCGAACTTTGGCTCGTGGGAGGCCAACGCCGACAACCCGATCTTTGGAAGCTCGTCGGAGGACATCGATTCCGGCTCGATCACCACCGGTGACCCTCTTGCGGTTTTCGGTGGCCAGAAGGTCTTCGACTTGGCGACCGGTGAGAAGATCACGCCAACCACAACCACCGACCAAGCCGGGGGAGTTGTCACTCCGGCCGCGGCAACGCCGGAATCGGAGCCGACTGCCACGACGGGGGCGACCGACAACGGCAACACAGGAATCGGCAGCCTGGGCACCACACAATCCGCCACCACCGATTCCCCGACCGAGGGTGAAGACAACACCGAAGGGGGTTCGTTCAGCGTCTGGATTCCGATATTCCTCTTCGGCGGCCTCTTGGTCGGCGGTTTCTGGGTCTATTACCGCACCCGGGAACGCAAGAAGCAACCGGGCCTGGTCGGTGGGGGCGACGATGACGACGACGGTGACGATCCGCGCGACACGCCGCCGCCGTTTGTGTACGGCGAGGAGATCCCCGCTGGGTGCGACTGGACGTTGCTCTGGGGCGATCCCGGGGGGATCAACATGATACTGCGGGAACCGGGCAGGGGTCGGCACATTTGCTGCGAGTACTACGTCACCGTCAAGACGCAGGCGGAATCGGCGGTGCACAAGCAGAGCCGCCAGGACGGGACCACCGAGCGGCTACGGCTACACGACGCCGGCCGGGATCTGGTCGATGTCCGCATCGAAGCCCGCGCCGGAGCGCGGTCGGGCCCCGCCGGACGTCAGGACTGGATGCAAGGGCTCGGCAACCCCGCTGATCAGACCGGCGAAGCAGCTGGTGTTTTCCGGCAGCAGCAGACGCTGGAAGATCCACCCGATGTCTCGGCGCACGTGGAACATTTTGAGCACACGACACTGACCGTGACGCTGGAGGCGGGCTGTCCCGAGTACATGAACCTCTATGCCCTCGAGGGCAACAGCTACATGGAGGTGATGTCGACCCATGAATGCACCAATGACGCCGGTGACCCGTGCCCGGTGGAACTGTCCGCCATGGGACACATGGGCGGAGCCATCGAGGGGCCGGAGAGGTTCGGGACCCAGGTCACCCACATGCTGGCGGGTACGCCAGACGACCTGGACCGCGAGCAGTCGTCCACCAGCGATGCCGGCGCCTACCAGCCGAGGGCCGGTCACGACCATGCCGAAAAGAATCGGGTCGCTCACAAGTTCAAGGATGAGGACAACTCAAGTGAGGTCGTCGACGACGATGATCTCAACATCGTCGTTCGTAATCACGTGGTACTAGACGCGTCTCAGATCGTGCCCGAGGAGGTGTGGCCCACCACCGAAAGGGTGACCGCTCACGTCGAGACGATGATCACCCACGAGGTCGAGGTCGAGGCAACCCTGAAGCCCCAGGGATGCGAGGACAACGGCTGCTGCGGTCATGGGGACTGCGGCTGCAACGCTAAGTTCGTCGTAGAGCTCAGCCGCTTCGGCTCGACCCTCGTCGTCGAAGACAAGGTATTCCTCCTCGAGCGCAAGCCCAAACCGGCGGGTGTTGAAGAACGGGAGACCTGGGAAATCAATCCCGCCTGACCCAACTGGAGCGCGTGGCCCAATTGGACCGCGTCGCCCAATTGGACCGGGGGACCTTGACCTCTAGGTGGTCTGGGTAGATCGTGACCTCACCTATGAGGTCCGACGCTAGGGCCCACCGTTCCTTCTCTGTGGCCTCCTGCCAGATCTCCTCGATGTCGATGTCGATGTCGATGTCGGCGAGGTGCCCGGCGACGTCCTCGAACGCCTGAGCGATTTCATTGCGTTCCTCCAGGCGGCGCTGGACGTCGGAGAGCTCAGCTTCGAGTGCTTCGTGAATAGTGAATTCGGCGTCCCATTAGCCGTCCATAACGACTTCATTCTCACGCACGACGGGCAGTACCCACCCGCGCTAGGTTTGGTTCATCGATTGAGGGGCAGGTCTCGAATGCGCAGGCACTTCGTCCGGGTCCTAGCCGTGACTGTTGGGCTGTCCATGGTATTGGTGGCTTGCGGAGACGACACGGTGTCGACCACCAACACCACCAACACCACGGCTGGAACTCCGGCGACCACTCAAATCACCCCTGCGACGACCGCACCGACGACGACGACGGCTGCAGCGACCACAGCCGCTGCAGCGCCACCAGGCGAGTACGGCAGCATTGCTTCTTTAGATGGTCTATGGGATCGCTGCGCCACTTTTGACTGGGCCGCCTGCGACGAGTTGTATTTTAGGTCGCCAATCTTCTCCGCATACGAGGAGTTTGGGGAAACGTGCGGGCTCCGGATTGACGGCTTGTTCGGCTTCGACGTCTGCGAAGCCTTCTTTGCGTCAGAGGGAGTTTTGGCATTGGATCCGTTCGGAGTTGGGGTGGCGTCCTTTGGGCGTGACCCGGTGGCGGTTGAGCTACTCGTCACAGAGGTACTCGGATCCCCCGAGACCGTCAGCGGGTGGGGACCACATCCGATCTTCGACGGATACGAATACAACTTTATGCAGTGGGGAGAATCCCTGTTCCTCTACTTCGGGACCAACTTCACGGGTTACGCCCTCGACGGCGTCCCGCATTTCCAGGGTTTCGAATACTTCGGTTCGCCTCCCGGACTTACCACGGCGGAAGGGATCGGAGTTGGGAACACTGTTGCCTCGCTGAGGCAGGCGTACGGTTCACAAGTCGAACTGGTCTTCGATTTGATCGCTGGCCTCCCGGTTTATCAGCTCAACCCGTCAGGCACCGATCTATACCTGTGCTTCCAGATTGAAAGCGATTCGGACTCGGCCGCAATCTTCGGGATCACTGGTGGCAACGAGTGTTCATTCTCAGGCGATTAGCCAGCGCACTTGGGTGGCACCCCAATTCGTGCAGCGCCTCATAAGACTTGCAATGCCGATCCCCAACCGAAGGCTCTTTGCGATCGTGTGCGACCGAGCGCGGGGACGGATGGAGGGGAACGTCAGCCCCTCTTACGGAGAACAAAACGAACCCCATGCGTTCAGCCTCCACCCAGGGTCGGCTTTATCCACCGTCGGCTCTCCGACACCACTACACCGATTCCTCTCGACGTGCATCGAATGGCCGGGAAGCCCGTGACGACGGGGCTCTCGAAGTCCGAACGCCGACCCGACGCTCCTTACGGTTTCGATGCGCAGAGCTGCACCGATTCGACCCACGTCGACCCTGATGCACCGGCTACGGGCACCCCGTCGGCACCCCGGGCACTTCGCAGGGCTGCACCTATTTGGGAGGTCCTAGGCCTAGCGCGCTTGCCACGCCAGGAGCCTGGGTTCTCGAAAGCAGGATCGCGGCGGGACTGTGAGTGACACTCGGCCGCTTGGTAGTGTCGGAGACTAGGTATGGGTACATCGAAAGCTGTGGAACACGCTCTTGAACTGGGTCGGACCGGTGTCGGTATGTCCGTTTGGCGCGAGGCCTACGAAGCGCTAAAGGCCGTCGAAAGCGACTTGCCTCCTGAAGGTTTGGTGTACCTGGCCAGGGCCGCCTGGTGGCTCGCCCGACCGGATGAGGCGTTTCCCGCTTCTGAGGCCGCCTACCACGGATTCGTCGCAGCCGGCGACGATCATGCCGCCGGCCGGCAGGCCGTCGAGCTGTTCCGAAAGTATGGCAGCGTAGGCCAGTCGGCGGTGTCCGCTGCGTGGCGAGCCAAGGCCGGTAGACACCTGGAGGGGGCTGAGAACTGCTCGGAAGAGGGGCTGGTGCTGTACCTCGCAGCGTCTGAGTCTTTCGATGCGGGTGATTGGGACAAGGGCCGCGAGATCCTCGAGCGAACCATCGATATCGGCGAAAGATACGGTGATAGCGGCCTCGTCGCCCGCGCCCGGATGATGCAGGGCATCATCGAGGTTGAGGCCGGGAACATCGACCGCGGGATGGGGCTGATCGGGGAGGCCGCCGCATCGGTGACCGCCGGAGACGTCGACCCTGACACGGCGGGAGTGGTGATGTGCAACGCCATCGCCACCTGCTGGGACATGGCGGATTTCCGAAGCGCTGCCGAGTGGACGGACAACGCCCGTCGCTGGTTTGAGCGAAACGACGTGCCCGGTTACCCCGGTATCTGCCGGGTCCGAAGGGCGGAGATCATGACGCTCAGCGGCGACTGGGACGGGGCCGAGGCTGAGCTGCTTCAAGCCAAGGAAGAGCTCGAGCGCTACAACATCGTCGTGTACATCGCTGAGGCGAAGTACGCCCTCGGCGAGATCCAACTCCTCCGCGGCGACCTGGATGGCGCCCTCGCCTACTTCAAAGAGGCCAACGAGCTCGGCAGGGAGCCCCTCCCTGGATTCGCACTGGTCGCCGCCGAACGAGGCGAGCGCGATGCTGCCATCGCCACGCTCAAGCATGCACTCACCGGGCCCGGGGAGCGAATGCAACGATCCAGGGTGCTACTTCCGTTGGTGGATCTCCTCATCGACGCCGGCGATCTCGAGGAGGCAGCCCGCACCACTTCCGAGCTGGAGTCGTTGGCGACCGAGTGCAAGACGGGTGCCATGCGCGCCTGGGCCGAGACGGCGCGTGCAGCCTGTCTTGCCGCCGAAGGGTC
Source organism: Acidimicrobiia bacterium (assembly GCA_036446715.1). Lineage (GTDB taxonomy): Bacteria > Actinomycetota > Acidimicrobiia > Spongiisociales > ZC4RG35 > SZUA-217. The sequence continues at coordinate 5,431 of JAZFTN010000216.1, forward strand.
GGAGTCAGATGCTCTGGCTCGATTGGACGCCGCGGAAGGAATCTGGGAAGACTTGAAGGCACCCTACGAAGCGGCATCGACGCGGCTACGGAGGGCGGCGCTGCGTCGCAGCCTGGGCGACCATACCGGTGCTGGTCTCGACCGCGACGCCGCTGAAGCGATCTTCGAGAGGCTTGGAGCCAAGGGCGATCTCGACCGGATCAGACGGACGTTGCGGACCGAGTCAAACGCAGCTCCGAAGGCTCGCGCCCTGATGGTGACCGACATCGTCGGCTCCACTCGCTTGGTGGAGGCGATGGGGGATGCAGCATGGACCAAGCTCCTCGCCTGGCATGACCGCACTCTCGTCCACTGCATAGACCAACACCACGGACAGACCATCGATCGAACGGGCGACGGCTACCTGACCACCTTCAACAACACCCAGGAAGCCGCCTCATGCGCCATCGAGATCCAGCGCACTCTCGCCCGTCATCGGAGTGAACAGGGGTTTGCGCCCAGCGTACGGATCGGAATCCACGCTGCCTCTATCACCGACGTGGATGGGTCGCCGGCTGGGGCCGGGGTTCATCGAGCTGCTCGAATCGGTGCGCTCGCTGATGGAGACGAGATTCTCGTCAGTCGGCAGGCCGCCAACGCGCTCGAAGACTCAATCCCGATTACGGGGTGGCGAAGCGAACAGATCAAAGGGTTCAATCAACCGGTCGAGGTCGGCTCGCTCCGGTGGGACTCGATGTAGCACTCTCTGACCCGGGTGGAGCTCAACGTCTGCCGGAACCTCGCTCCAGTGGCACCTTCGCTGGCACCCCTGGCCGAACGAAGATCGAGAGACGGTGTCGCGGCACCGCTTGCATCCGTCTTTTCACTAGACCGGAGACCCAGTACGCACCTCTGGGTCCTAGGCCTAGCGCGCCCCCGACTGCTGGGATAGGATTGAGACCCGAACACGTTCCGACCGCGGTCGCGTCGGAGCCAGTTGGACGGCCTAGGGAGGGGACATGTCGCACAAGCAAGCACTAAAGATTGGCGCGGTAGGAGCCATTGCGGGCGGAATAATTGGTTTGGTCGGCAATATTCTGCATCCCCGCGAATCGGGGACATTGGACTCTACGGAGGCGTTTCTCGAGGAAGTGTCCGGCTCGGATATCTGGGTAGCCGACCACTTCGCCCTCATGATCGCGGTATCGCTACTGCTGGCTGCTTTCTATGGGCTCACCCACTCGATCACCGGGGAGTCGGGCACCATATGGGCCCGCTTTGGCTGGGGCGCAGGCATCGTCGGGGTCGCGTTAGGGCTCACCTTGATCCTGAGCGACGCCTTAGCGATCTCGGAATTGGCCGACACGTGGGCGGACAGCACCGGCGCAGCCAAGGACCTCGCCCTCGCCGCTGGCGATGCGGTCACACAGATCAACTTCGCTCTGTTCACCGGGTTGATGCTGTTCCTATTCGGAGCGGTGCCGGTGTTGTACGGAGTCGCCATGCTCCGTAGTACCGACTACGCCCCCTGGCTGGGATGGGTCGGCGTGATCTTCGGCCTGGTCAACGTGGCGGCAGGAGTGATCCAGTCCTTCGCCGGACCCGCCGACCTGACGGCGTTCGTGATGTTTCCCATAGGTTCCATCGTCATCACACTTTGGATCATCTACCTCGGTGTGCTGATGTGGCGTAGGTCAACCGCGGTAACCGCTCCCATCAACTGAACTCGCATGGCAACGCGAGGTCAGTCGAGATGGGACGAGCTCGTACATGAGGGCCGCCACGCAGTGGACGGCTACGTCGAGTTACTCCAAACGGCACCTCGGTAGGCACCTCAACCGTCCGAGGGGTCCAAACCGCTGCGTCGTCACGCAACCGTCGTGATCCAGACCACTAGGTGCGCCTAGTGCGATTCGCGGAGCCGGAGTCAGGTAGCGCATCGGGAACGGGCACCTCGACGGGCACCTCGAGCACCCGCGTCCAGTTTGCGGCGGTTGCACCAACCGCACTCACGGTGTCGCGACGGGCACTGAGATGCACCGGCTCCCGCTAGAAGTCCGAGGGGCTTCGAGGTTGAGGACCTAGTGGGGTAATACCCCGTGGAGGTTCGAGTCCTCTCTCCGACACCGCTGGACCGAGTGTTCTCCAGGTGCACTGAACGGCCGGAAGGCCCGTGCCGGACGCCGCAGCGCAACTCGGAAGTGCGCACGTTTCAGGTCCTAGACCTAGCGCGGACGTTCTTGAGCTCGGCGACCCCGATGAGAGAGGTCGTCGCACTACCGTCCAGGACGGTTGAGATCCGTTTCACAAGCTCACATAGGGTCTTTCGCCTCTATTGATCCTTCGAGTCGGGTGGCTACTCTCAGTAGTCGAATTGACTGCTGGGTGTGATCGAGAAGGGGGCACGTTGTATGTATTCCAACCACAAGAGACTCGCCGTCGTACTGGTAGCCGTTTGCTTGGGGGTTTCGGTATTGGCTGTACCGGCCGGGGCCACCACTACAGGCACGATGGAAATCGGTGTGTCAACGACGCTGGCCGATGATCACGCCGGCTCGATTGTGATCACCGCTGACAATGTCACTTTGGATTGCGCCGGGCACTGGGTGACCGCTTCTGGACTTGACCTCGGTAACTCGGTTAGCGGGGTCCAGGTTTGGGGCCGGACGGGCGTCACCATCAAGAACTGCAACGTGGATGGAAGCGACCTAGCCCTCGGCCATGGATTCGCCTACGGCATCAACCTCAGCGGCTCTGACGGGAACACCATCACTGCCAACACGGTGATCAATAACGAGCACAGCGGGATCATGCTCGGTGAGTCCTCGGATAACAACGATGTGAGCGGCAACTCAGCGACCGGCAACTGGCTCGGGATCGTGCTTTGGGATAACTCCGACGGCAACACGCTCACGAACAACGAGGCCAGCGACAATACCGATTCAGGCTTTGGGAGCGGCCTGGGCAGCGACAACAACGTCTTCAGCGGTAACCAGGCTGATCGAAACGCACTCTTTGGATTTTTCGGGTCGTTCGAATCGTCGTCCAATACGTTCACGGGTAACGCGGCCAGCGAGAACAATGTCGGCATCCAGATAATCGACAGCGATCACAATGTGCTCGCCGATAATTACGCCGAAGGAAACACGTTTGCTGGATTCGCGTTCTTCGAATCGTCGGAGAACACGATGATTGGCAACACGGCCCACGCGAATAGCTCAAGAGGAATCGCCCTGGGCACCAACTCTGACTGGAACACCATCACCGCGAACACGGTCACCGACAACGGGGGGCCGGGCATCTACCTTTTCGAGGCTTCGAACAACGAGGTGAGCGGGAATTCGGCGACCGGGAACAACTTCGGGTTGCTAGTTCAATTTGGCGGGTACAACACGCTCGCTGACAACTGGGCCGATGCGAATAGCGCCGAAGGTATCCGTCTCGAGAACTCTGACTGGAACTCCGTCGAATCGAACATTGTGACCGGCAGTGCGATAGGCATCGGCGTTGTTAACGGGTCGTCCGATAACAGTCTGATCGGGAACTCAGTAGCCCTAACCGATTGGGGTTTCGCCGTGAACTCCTCCGACCGCAACACGCTCAGAGGCAACACGGTCGTCGCGAGCAGCGCTGGATTCGTGTTGATCGACGGTTCGTCGAGCAACACGCTGATGGACAACACCGCATCGAACTCATCTTGGTCCGGGTACGTCCTATCCGGGTCTTCGGACAACACGTTGATCGGCAACGAGTCGGTCAACACCGGGGAAAGCGGCGGCGGGTTCCTCCTCCAAGATGCTCACAGCAACACCCTGAAGGCGAACTCATCGTTCGGTGGCGATGATTTCATCCTCGATGGGTCCGATCACACCGTTCTCGAAGAGAACACGGCCACGGGCAACCCTGATCGTCCAGGTCTGTCAGAAACTGACGGCTTTCTGCTCCTGGCGTCCAACGACAACAAGTTGAAAAGAAACGCCTCGCATGGCTCGGGGGGTGATGGCTTCCGCATCGACGCATCAAACGGAAACAAGCTAGATCACAACACCGCCGAGGGCTCCGGCAACATCGGGTTCGAGATCACGGCAGGATCTTCGGCGAATTCGCTGAGTCATAACACTGCATCCGGTGCCGGATTCGCTGGCTTCACGATCGCGGAGGGTTCCAACGGCAACACGCTCAAGGACAATCTCTCTTTCGACAACTTCGAGGGTTTCGACCTGTCAGCGAGCACCCAAAACATGATCAGTCGGAACCAGGCGTACAACAACGACTGGGTCGGGTTCATCCTCAGCTCCGAATTCAACGGAAACACGCTGTCTAGAAACGTCGCTCACCACAACGGCATCGGGTTCGAAGTCGACGGCGCGTTCGACAACACCTTCGACAAGAATGTTTCCGCCGAGAACGACGTTGGGTTCAACATCGGAGGCGACACAGCGGACAACATCCTGGACAGGAACAGCGCCACACTGAACACGACTGGATTCTGGGACGATTCCGGAGGTGACGGCACCGCAGGCACCGCCAACCATTACACCCGCAACATCTGCACCGGTAATACGACGGCGTCAGACCCTGACGGCTTGTGCTCAAGATACGAGGAGTTGGCTCAGGGTGCCATCGACGACGCCTGGGCGGCCTACGACGCCGCGGGCTGCAACGTCACGATGACGAGGGAGTGCGAGAAGGCGGCCAAAGAACTCGACAAGGCGGCCAAGGAGATGGCCAAGGCACAAGAGGAGCTTGCCAAAGGACACTCCGACCATGCCATCAGGAAGTACAAGAAGGCGTGGGAGAACGCCCAAAAGGCTCTAAAGGCATTGCTGCCCTAGCCAGACCCGATTCGATGAAGGCCCGCCCGGCACCGGGCGGGCCCCGTCGCGCCGGGACCTCCTCCCGGGCGCGGACCATCTTCATCGGGCATATCCTGCCGAGCGCGTCGCGTACGAACCGATCAACGCTGACGCCGGGGTTCACGGCCCCGACCTCCAAGCGCGTGGCATGCCGCCAAGGCTGGGGGAGGGCATGTAGGTGCGGTCCGAGTCCCTCTGGCCGTCAAGAACACCACCCTTGAGTCTCCAAGAGGGTCATCCTTTCCGGCTGACGCTCACCCTACCCGATAAGAAACAGGCCCCCATGGCTTCAATCTCCATGAGGGGTCGGTCTTTTCCACCGTCGGCTCACCCTTAACGATAAGAAACCAACCCCCATGGCCTCAGCCTCCAACCGGGGTCGGTCTTATCCACCGTCGGCTCCCCTTACCGTTAAGAAACAGACCCCCAGGCCCGCAACCTCCACCTTGGGTCGGTCTTATCCACCGTCGGCTCTCCGACACCACTACACCGAGTGTCCTCCGGGTGCATCGAGCGGTCCCAAAGCCCGTGA
>JAZFTN010000217.1:0-5525 GCA_036446715.1 Acidimicrobiia bacterium
AACTTTCTGATGGCATCCAGGTTCGCCTCGTCCCAGACTTCGGTGATGTATTGGGCAAGGAGTTCCTTGTTCTCAGCTACCGACATTTCAACCTCCACACTCGAGTAGTAGCCCACGAACCTACCCGCCGACAGTCGCCCACAAATGCTGCTGCTCAAGGTGTCGCTGCAACATATGGGCGAGTTCCTCTGAAGGTGACAGGGGGCATCCCAACTGGGTGCCCACCTCCTGAGTGGCAAAACGCCGGTGACTGTCCACACCCACCGTCTAGGCAACCCCTCCGACCTCGAATGCCGACGTCGGGTTTTTGGCTCCTCCGAACTTGACGCCGCAAGAGTCGTCTTAGAGGACGCTCCCGCGGTAATCGCCAGCTGGCATTCCACCAACGCGTTGTCGCCCTCCTACTCGATAGGTGAGTGGTGCCACTGGTGTCCCTTCGAGGATCGATGCTCAAACTACAGAAGCTGAGACTGTCGATCGAGCCGAAGTCAGTCCTCCAGGTTCCCAGGGGATCGAGTTCCGTTGCGTCGTAAACCTTTGTCGCCGGCTGGTGCCGGACCGAGATTGCTGACACCTCGCGGACACCGTCCTGTGGCCTTCGGCGCCCTCGGAGCAACCCGACCACCCCCGTCGGGCACTGTTCCGTGGCCCACGATTGGGCCGAACCGCGTGCGGCGGGTTCCATCAACCACCCCATCCGAGAGAGGTTCCAAGGGGGTCTCCCCTACTCCGGTAGCAGCCTCCTTATCCGACTGCCACCAGACCCGGACCTCCGGCAGCCACGCTTACAATCGCCTGGTCGTCGTCTCCGCCGATACCTGTCTGAGTGACGCCCCGTACGCCATTGGACGAAGCACCGTGCCCAGTTCCACGTCGGTACTGTCACGGCTGAACTGCCCGTAGGATACGCAGATGAGTGCTTTGGCAACTGTGTTCACCGACCTCGCCGCCGAGGTGGACATCCCCGCTGAAGGCACCCTGAGCCGGGTGCTCTACAAAGACGACAGGATTCGGGTGGTGATCTTCGCTTTCGACACCGACCAGGAACTGACCGAGCACACCGCCTCAGTGGACGCGGTCATACAGGTGGTGAAGGGTCGGCTGCGGTTGACGCTTGGCGACGAGACGGTCGAAACCGATCCCGGGTCGTGGGTGCACATGCCCCCGCATTTGCGGCACTCGGTGCTGGCGCTAGAACCCTCCGTCATGCTCCTCTCCATGCTGCGTGGGGCCTGAATGCCGCAATAAACGACGGCACTTTCCTTGATTTCAGAAAACCGGGAACGCCTCTCGGGCCAACCAGGCGTTTCCTCGTGTGTTCGAGATACCGTCCCGTGGCTCCGGTGTCATTTCGTCAGCCTCATCACCCCCGGCTCTGAGGCTTGTGGTCCACAACCAAGCCAACCTCATCCAGATAGACGCCAACCTGTGGGTTCCATGAGGTATGGCTTTCAGCGCGAAGGTGATGACGCATCTGCCGCAGGTCGGGTCGGGACGTTCTGCTTATGGTTGGCATCGAAGTACGACCGGCCAGGTTAAGGAGCCTCCAATGACCGAGACAGAACGAATCGTGCGTACATTCCACGAATCTTGGGATCTGCGGGACCCGAAACGCGGCGCCAACGTCATCGCCCACGACTGTCGGTTTGAGGACGTGGCACGCGGCGAACTTCAAGTGGGTCCCGATGGTTACACCCGCGATTACGAGAGGTGGCGTGCAGCATTCCCCGACGGGGAAGTCAAGATCATCAACGTGATCGTTGACGAAGATTGGGCGGTTGTTGAGTTCGTCAACCGCGGCACCCACACCGGACCTCTTCAATCCAGCCTGGGCACGTTTGCTCCATCGGGTCGTTCGATGGAAGTCCGGTACTGCAGTGTGATGCGTGTTCGTGACGGCAAGGTTGTCGAAGGTCGCGACTACTACGACTCAGCCAGCATCGCCTCCCAGCTCGGTCTTATCGAGTCATAGGATCTCCCAGCCTCCAGAACCGCCCATAAGTGCTGCGAGTGCGGGTGATCGCCAAGGCATTCTTTGGTGAGATCAGGCTCTTAGCCGGACTCCGGCGTTCGTGGCTTCACATCTTCGGCCAGACCAAGAGGGTTCTGAAGGAGATGTACGCCCTTCCGAATTCCGAGAAACGGGTGTTCACCAATACGGGTGACACGATGCACACAAAGAGGAGGAGACGACGAACCGGGCCCTGAAAGGGCCCGGTTGTCATGAGGGCGCGGCGTAGATCTAGGCGGTGGCGATGGGGTCGGGCTGGTCGACAGGCTCCTCGGTTTTCAACCACACCCCGAGTGAGGCGAGCCCGACTGAATAGATCACAAGCCCGGCAAAGATCCATGCCGTGAATCCACCCGAACCCAGGGTGACCGGTTCCGACGTGAGCTGGAACACCCAGGCCGCTCCGGCAGCTAATCCTCCTCCGATACCGACGAGGAGGCCGGCTGTTTTCGGGGCGATTTCAGAGCGGTGCACCGCGATCGCCAAGACCATGGCGCCGACGCCGAAAAGACTGAGCCACACTCCCCAGGCCCACGACCCGAAGGCCGTGACGCTAGTGAGCGCTGCGATCCAAAACGCCAAACGCCCGGTGTTCCCGAGACCGCCTCCGTGGCGTCGGTTGATTCCGAGAATTCCAATGGCGAGCAAGACACCAGCAGCCATCAGCGTGAACGTACCGATCAAGTACAGCGCCCATGGTAGCCCTTCCCAAGGCCTGGTGCGGTCGGCGACGTCGCTCCAGTAGATGAAGCCGAGCGCGGCAAGCCAGAGAAAGCTCGAAGCGACAAGTGCGACACCAGAACGTCGGGTGAATTCGGTTGGCATGGCAATTCCTCCTGATCTTGTGGAGGCGAACGCTCGGCCGACAAGCGTCGGGTCACCGAACTCGGTGAGGGCGCGCTTCTGGGCCGCAATACGATCGAGACCACGGCGGGCATGGACGGCCACCGCTTCGAGGAGGTGGTCGGTAACCTCCTCGATGATCTCCTCCGCATCACGGAACCACCGGACCTCACGCTCGAGTTCGCTGAGGTACCGATCGATCACGGCGTACTCGGCCATGGCACCCCCTTGAGGACTCGACCCACCGCTTGCGAGAACTCGTTCCATGATTGGCGCTGCTCTCCGAGTGCGGAGGACCCACGCTTCGTCAGCCTATAGGTCCGCCTCCTTCGTCCTTGCACCTCGCTCCAGCTGCTCGACAGGTATCCGGCCTTCTCCAACCGGTGGAGCGCCGGATAAACGGTCCCCTCCGGAAGGTCGAACGCATCCTCACTGCGGAGCCGTAGCTCCTCGATGACGGCGTACCCGTGCTTTGGACCGTCGGCGACAACAGCCAACAGCAAGAGATCGAGATGCCCTTTCAACGCCTGCCCTCTCATACCTCGCAACACTACGCATAGTTTAGTTAGGTGTCAAGAGATTGCCTGAGGGGTTCGTGTCGCTATGGGCCCGCGATCAGGTTCGTCATCGAAGCAGCAGCCTGACGGTCAACAGACTCCATTTGTACCGTGGCGTACGGGTTGGCGACACAGCCTTCTCGCCTCGATCCAACAGTATGCAACCGCCCATAAGTGCCGTTATGCGCCCTAGGTACCGAGTGCGTCGAAAACCTCGTAGACCATGAACGCAGGCCAGAAGAGAGCCTGGAAGAACGAGCCCACGTACAGCCAGAACGAGTCGGCCTGCTGCCAGAAATACACCAAGGCTCCGAATATGCCGAGGCTGTAGACCACCCCTCCACCAGCTGCACCTGCACTGCTCATCGAAATCACCCTTCCTCGGGACCACGAGTGTATTGACTCGCCTCTCACCCGCCCAAAATTGGCATTATGTTCGGCTGATTTTAACCGCCCATATGTGTCGTTATGTGCGCGGTTCTGTCACCCAATAGATACCGTTGTTCGTCTGTCTTGATGTAGATGGAAGAGGTGACGACGACGTGGAGGCAATCATGGCAACAACGAACTGGACCAACCGCTGGTGGGAGATTTCAGTAGTCCTGCTGGGAGTGAACAGCGTCGTATTCGGATTCTTAGGCGCAAACAGCGGGAATCTCCAATGGGGTATTGCCGCTGGGTTTGTGCCAGGCGCTCTCCTTCTGGCGGGACTAGCTGTAAGGGGCAGTCAACGGATGCTGGCGACCGTCATGCTCATAGTGGGAAGCGTCGGAGCGGCTTCCGCTTTTTGGGTGATCTACACCGTGGTCTTCGCGCTGGTTGTGGTTGTGGGCGGATTCTCGAGTGGAAAGATCGGACGCCAAAGACCACAAACAGAAGTCGCTGTCTAACCAATCCGACCTCGCCGGTCACGCATAAGTGCCTGATTGATGATGTGGGGGGTCTGGCGTCCGTTGCCTCTGAGACGGTCGTATGGTCAACTCGATCCTACGGAAAGCACAATTGGTTTCAGAACTGGAGTTTGTCTCGGAGGGCAGCGTTCTCCGCGGGCGACTCTTCACCCCCGACGTCGAGGGGCCGACTCCTGGAATCGTAATGGCTCCGGGATTCTCCGCTACCAGCCACTTTGCTGTTTTCGAACGGTACGCAAGGGCCATCGCCGCGATAGGCGTGGCTGTATTCCTCTTCGACTACCGGGGGTTTGGCCCCAGCGAGGGCGAACCTCGACATGAAATCAACGCTTGGAATCAGGCACGCGACTACCGGTCGGCGGTCGAATTCCTTCGCAGCCTGGGCCAGGTGGACCGGAACCGCGTGGGTATTTGGGGCGTAAGTTCAAGCACCGCAGTTGCCTCTGTCGTTGCCGCCACCGATCCCACGATTGCCGCCGTCGTGTTGCTGGTCCCGGCCTTCGGAGAAGAGTTGTCTCCGCCGGATCCGGACGGCACCGTCTTCAAGACCATCAAGGAGACGGTGTTGAACGCCGACCTCGATTCCCTCGATCGAACGGTCGTTGGGCCACTTCCTGTTGTTTCCGCTGACCAACTGCACAGCCCATCGTTGGTGCAGACTCTCACCGCATTTCGTTGGTTCATTGAGAGTGGAGGGAGCTTCGGAACCGGATGGAAAAACCAAGCCACGTTCGCCCGTCTGACAACACCGGCCCCTTTCGACGCCCAGGTCTGCATTCCTCACATCAGCGCACCCATCCTGATGGTCGTAGCGAGAGAGGACGAGGAAAGCGACGCTGACGTCGCACGGGACGTTTTCGCAACTGCCAGTGAACCAAAACAGCTGCTCACCGTTGATGGCGGTCACTTCGGGGTGTTGTATCCCGACACCCGCGAATACGAACTATCCGCTAGCACCCAACAGAGCTTCTTACAGGAACACCTCGTTACCTAGCCCCCACGCATAACCGGCATTTGGGGGTATGCAGTTAACCGGACTAACGCAGGCCAGTGGCTCTCCATGGTCGGTTCCCCGGCGGCCGTTCCAGGCTGGGCGGGTGACCCTTACCCCGGGTTGTCGGCGGGGTCGTGTTGGGTTGAGGGTTCATGATCAGGTCGTGGTAGCGGAGTGGCGCGTGGCCGACGGCGAGTTCGAGGACTCGA
>JAZFTN010000218.1:0-6166 GCA_036446715.1 Acidimicrobiia bacterium
GCTGGTGTACCCAACAAAAGGAAGGAACGGGTAAGGAGTGGGGTCCGTGAATCTCACGGTGACCTTGCCGTCACCAACAGCCACGACACTTGCCACGTTTCCAAATGAGGAGCTCACACAACCGGTCGCCTGGTTGCGGCAGTACTCCCAAGTGAACACGACATCATCAGCGGTGAGAGGGGATCCGTCGGACCACAACACGCCGCTTTGCAGTGTCCAGGTGATCTGTGTCAAGTCGTCCGAGATTCCACCATTGGCCTGAGTCGGGATCTCCGCTGCCAGAGCTGGCACGAGTGTCCCGTCAGGAGCAATCTCTGCCAGCGGCTCAAGGACCAGTGAACTGGTCAACAAGTCCTTCGTCCCCTGTGAAAGGTACGGATTGGCACGCGACGGGAACTGCCATTGAAGAAGCACCAGGCCCCCACCCTGACCCGACTTCGCACTAGCGGACTCGGCTGCGATAACCGCAGGGACTGCAGCCACTCCAAGAACCATCGCCGCAACAAGCCAGAGTGCACTTCCTTTACGAGACTTTCTCGGTGCGGACACCAGTGACTCCTACTCATCGGAACACAAAAACCGACTCTACACGCGAGTCGGGTTCAACAATCGAACGTTCGTTCGTGGGGGGATCCCCCTATTGACGTAGTGTCTGTTTGGCCACACGCTCAGGACAATGAGACGGAGGAGAGATGAGGCTTATCCTGGCGATTTCGGCAGTCGCGCTACTGGCGTTGACACTGGCTGGCAGAGCTGCGGCGGAAGAGGCTGCACCTGATCGAGTCGCGGTCAATGGACCATTGGAGCGAGCGACCGCCCTGGCGAATACAGATTCGTCCGAACCAACCGTTGGGGCCGCCGGCCTCGGCGCAGCTTCGAAATCGCTGCCCGAGCCCGGCCTGATTCTGTTCGAATCCTCGTCAGGCGGAGCCTGTGTTCCGGACTGCCTCTACACCATGCGACCCGACGGCTCCGAATGGAACCTGGTCACATCGGACACTCTGAGGTCGTGGACATGGTCGCCATTTGGCACCTATGTCGCCTTCGAGGAGAACCTCCATGTCAAGATCATGAAGGCCGACGGAACCAGCCGTGCCATCCTCGCCTCTGGGTTCAGTGTCAATGGGATCAGCTGGTCACCGGACGGTTGGACCCTCGCTTTCTCGGGACGCCTCCTCCAGGATCCTTCAAACACTCAGGACCTGTACCTAGTTAACCGGGACGGCAGCGATCTGCGCAAGATCGTCGACCTGGCCGTAGACGTGAACTATCCGTCGTGGTCACCCGATGGCACCAAGCTGGCTTTCTCATCGGTGGGAGTCGAGTACTCAGACATCTTCGTGGTGAACGCAGACGGCACCGGCCGAACCAATCTGACGAAGTCGGCCGACCGTGAGGACACGCGCCCAAACTGGTCACCGCTGGGAGATCAGATCGTGTTCGAAGGGACCGACCATTCCGGCTTTGCTGACCTCGATATCTATGTCGTTGACACTGCGGGCGGCCCTGCCGCGAAGCTGACTGACTCACCGGTCGACGAGGGAGCGCCGGTCTGGTCGCCCGACGGTGCACAGATCGCCTTCCACGGCTATGACGGGAGTGAGCTCAACATTTACAGGATGGACGCCGACGGTGCGAACGTCACTCCACTGACCGTTAACGGCGCCAGCGACGTGTTCCCGGTATGGGCACCAAAACGGTCGGGCATGATCCAAGGGGGCATCTTCAACAATCAGGGTCAGACGGTTGACCAGGGCCACGTCGACCTCTGGACGAAGGAAGGCGCCTACGTCGATACCTACGCCGCGAACGCGAGCGCCATCTTCGAGACCGACACCCTGCCCAACGGTGACTACTTGGCTCTCATGTGGAATGGCGACAACCTCTTCTTCATCGACTACTTCCCGAAGTGGTATGCCAATGCCCCCCTGCTCCGGTCCGACCGGGCAATCGTCATCACAGTCAACAACAACAATCCCGACGTCGTCGAAGTGGTACTCGACCCGCTGTTCTTTGACATGTTCGACTCCACATTCGAAAACGACATCGCATGGATGCAATACGCCGGAGTGACTCGCGGCTGCAATCCGCCGAGCAACGATCGCTATTGCCCTGACGACTTCGTTACGCGCGGCGCGATGGCCGCGTTCTTGGTGAGGGCTCTCGGTTACACCGACAATGGTGGTGGTGATCTGTTCACAGATGATGACGGTCACACGTTCGAAAACGACATCGACAAGCTGGGAACCGCGGGGGTGACCAAGGGCTGTAACCCGCCGGTCAACGACAAATTCTGCCCGGACGATCTCGTCACCAGAGGGCAGATGGCCGCCTTCCTGGTAAGGGCGCTGGGCTACACCGACAACGGTGGAGGGGACCTGTTTACAGATGACGATGGTTCGATCTTCGAAAACGACATCGACAAGCTCGGAACCGCTGGCGTAACCAAGGGCTGCAACCCGCCAGTCAACGACAGGTTCTGTGCGAACGACTTCGTCACGAGGGGTCAGATGGCTGCATTCCTTCGAAGAGCTCTCGGCTAACTACTCGCCCATCAACTCCTGACAAGAGCTACCCAAGTAGGCATGCCGCTCGCCATACATCTCCGCCGACTCGACAGTCTCCGTAACATCAGTCAACCGTCGGCTCGCACCGTCACCGTTACGGTATGGATCAAGTCATCGTCCCAGCGCCAGCGCCCCACCAGGGTGTGATCGCCAGATGAGAACGAGAGGTTCGCTCGCCAACGCCGAATCGTCACGTCATCCTCACCCGACACGGGGAGGGCTGTCAGAACCGTGGACGATCCATCCAGTGTCAGGGTGAAGTGGGTGTTGGCGGAGTTGAAGTCGTCCATCTCATTGTCGGAAGCGGGTTGGACCTGGAACACTCCTTCTTCGATTCGGTAGTTTCGACCACTTACCACGTCGGCGGTGAGAGTGCACCGCTTGCCGTCCTTGTCGCACCGGAGCGCGCTGTGATCGGACATGGGGATCGAAAGGACTATTGCTGGCAGATTCAGCGCCCGTCGGAGGAAGGCGGCCATCGCACCTCTGTCGACTGTGTCACCGGGGCAGTAACGGTTGTTGGTGGGTGGGTTGCAGCCTTTGGTGATGCCTGCCTCGGCGATGGCGTTGATGTCGGCGTGGAAGATGGAGTTGTCGTCGTCGATGAAGTGGTCGGTCGTGGTGCTCGGCAGGTTCAGCGCCCGTCGGAGGAAGGCAGCCATGGCGCCCCTGTCCACATCGCGATCCGGGCAGTAGTTGGTGTTGGATGGCGGATTGCATCCTTTGGTGATGCCTGCCTCCGCGATGGCATCGATGTCGATCTCGAAGAGCGTGCCGTTGTCATCGGAGAAGTGGCCTTCGACCACCAACCCGTCGGCGGGGCCGGCGAGGGCAATCACCACAAGGACCGCCAACGACGTCACTCCAACGACAATCCAGCGCCCCATCACCGAATCAGCAACGATTCGAGAATCTGATTGACTCGAGCCACGAGTTCAACCCGGTCTATGTGCGACCCGAGTACGACGTAGAGACAAAAGGGACGCCCGTTCTCAGTGAAGAACTGTTGGAGACCGCTTTGGCCCGGTATTCCGCGCTGAAGCGCATTCCTGTCGAAGAGTTGTGGGTCAAGTGGTCTGGGTATCCCCTGGTGTGCGAATAGGGGTGTCCCGGCACTTTCCGGGTCGTACTCGAAAAGGATGATCAGTATGTCGTCGCTGTTCATCAGTACGACAGCCGTTGCTCCGAATGTTGCCTGTTCGGCAGGGAGAGGGAATGAGCCGATGTGCACCAAGTTCGTTTCCTGGGGGCCATCGGCCAGGGCGCGGAACCCTCCTCCAGAGTTTTGCGTCTCCCAGCCAGCCGGGATATCGGCCTCGATCCCGGCGTGCTCCATGCGTCTCACAGCATCGCTCCCGCGACTCCAAGGACGCCGATCCCCACTGTGGCAATGGCACCGGATGAGCGCATCACTGGTCCAAGTCGGCTCATCTGGCCGAGAAAGGCGGAAAGCCGTGATGGACGGTCGATCCACCCCGCTGTCAGCGGGGCGATGGACCTTCCGAATCCGAAGACCGCGCCGATGATGGCTCCGCCGAACCAAGACCCGGCGATGAACTCGGCTGCCAAGGTGGCATACACACCCCATGTGACGATGTAGGTCATCACCCCGAGTCCGAGTTGGGCTCCAAACGCACCTCCATAGACCCACCCGCGGTAGTAGCCAATCCAGTGCTCATTGACCTGGCGGCGGGGTCCCGGAGGATCGACTTGACCCCAATCGAGCAGACCGGCTGCGATGGCCACACCGGCGATGGCTGCCAGCCGGGCGGTGTCCGACAGACCGCTCATCGGCACTGTCCCGAGAAGCCCAAGTGCTGCACCCACCAAGGTTCCCGCGGTGACGGATGCGAGCGTGAACGTTCCAACCGTGAGCCACCAGTGATTGTTGCGAGCCCGCTCGCCGAGCGGGTGGATGCTTGACAGCATCGACTCACCTCAAGGCGACCAATTGGATCGGATGGCGGCGATGAGAGCAATCAGCGAAGCGAGTCCCAGTTGAGCCGTCATTCTTCGATCGGGTTCTCGTAGAGAGTCGGATCTCCCGGATTGACACCTGATCTGAAGAGCCTTTCGTCGGTGAAGCGCTCCCGTTCGTCGGTATCGAGGTGCATGGGCTTCGAGGAATCGTCCAACGACTGGCTCAGGAGGTCGATGAGATGTTGCCAATTCGACGCCGACCCCTCTCCGATGACTCGTCCATCACCATCGACGAGCATGAAGTAAGGAGTCAGCGGAACTTTGAAGGTGTCCCATGCGTCATCAGACATGATGACCGGCACCTGAGTCGGAGCCAGTTCAGCCACCTTCTTTGGTGACTCGGCTGACGTCCCCTTGGTGACGATCACAGGGCGCGTGTCGGGCGTAGGCATATCAACGGGGGCGTCGAGTGCCTCCCAGAAGGTTCGACACGAGGTGCATCCCGTCGAGAGGAAGGCGAGGAGGGTTTCGCCCCTTCCGTGATCGAGGCTCACGCTACGTGATGCTCCGGAAGGATCGATCCCGACGATCTTCGCTGCCGGTGCCGTTTCGAACCCGGTCGTGCGAAGGCGTGTGGACTGTGAGGTGTCGACACCGTCATCTGGCACCCCGAGCCTGTGGAGCTGACGCAGGATCTCGGCATGGCTCCTGAGTAACCCGGCAACCAGGATCAACAACAGCAGGATCACCAGACCCTCGATGATAACCACGGCTGTCACCAGGCGTTCCTTCCCCAGGCCAACGGGATCCCGTCCGAATCTCCGAAAACGAAGGTCTGGTCGGGTGGTCCGGGGGACAAGGCATTGCGTATCTGCCACGTACCGGAGTCGTACCAGCCGACTCCCGTCGTCCAGTCACCGTCCCAGTCCCCCGTGACCGGGCGCCCGCGACTGTCTCCGAAGACGAAGTCATGATCGGGGGGGCCCGAAGAGAGGGAGTTCCTCAGGAGCCACCGGTTTCCCCGGACCACACCGATGCCGGATCGACCATTGCCGTTCCAGTCACCAACGACCGGGATGTCACCGGGCTCACCGAATACGAAGTCGTAGTCGGCACGACCTGAATTGTTTGAGTTGCGCAGCAGCCATCGATTTCCCCGCACGACTCCGACCGTGTGGACACCGTTGCCATTCCAGTCTCCGATGACGGGAATGTCGCCCGGCCTCCCGTACTCGACCACGAGATCGGGGGCTCCCGGACCTTCGACCTGGCGGAGATACCAAATGAGGGAATCCTGGGTCCCGGCGACCCCGTGGCGCTGGTTGCGGACCATGCCGACGGTTCGGACCCCGGAGTTCGAATAGTCCCCGACCAGCGGGACATCGTCGTCCATCCCATAGTCGAAGGACCAGGTGTCGGCGCCACCACTGCTCAACGTGGAGCGCATCTGCCAAGAGGTCCCGGCGACGACCGCCGGCCGGGCCGGGTAGGGGCCTTTTGGAGTTGAGTCGGGGTGCAGCCCCGGGGCCTGGTTGGGATCGCCCTGGGAGTAGGTGATCTGGGCGACGGCGTCGGTCTTGGTGCACGACGAGTCCCACTCCCAGGGTGAGACACAAGTCACCACACGACAGACGATCGGCCCCAAGCACGAGACCTGGTTGTTGCACTGGCCGTAGCGG
>JAZFTN010000219.1:0-18480 GCA_036446715.1 Acidimicrobiia bacterium
AAGACATCCCATGGGGGAAGCCCCAATCCCGATCGAAGCATCAATCCGATCCCGGTTCCGAAGAAGGTCAGGCCGATGATCAGCTGGAAAAGCCGTCTTCTCAAGCGAAGTCCGGTAACCGGGATGAACCAGCGTGAGCTACTCAACCGAGCTCACCATCTCGGGTTGTGGCTTTCTTCCTGCGGGTCATCATGGGCACGGCGGGCGTTCGGTCATAACGATCCTTGGACAATGGGAATGAACATGGGCTCGAGCACGCTAACAATGGGGACCGCACCCGAGAAAGGAATCAAGTTGGCCATCGACTTCACAGTTCTGGACGCCACCGGTAATCCATGGACGCTGTCCGATCATCTCGACGCGGCGGCCGTGATCACATTTCACCGGGGTGACTTCTGAACGTACTGCCACGGCCAGTTGGCCGTCATGGCTCACCGACAGGGTGAGTTCCTGGAGAGGGGCGCGAGGGTGTTTGGGCTCAGCGCCGATTCTCCCGGTCAGAACTCTGCCGTGATGGAGAAGCTTGCTCTCCCGTTCCCGATCCTGTCCGATGGCGAAAGGGATCAGGCGGTAACCCCGCTCGGGTTTGCCGATGAGAACGATCCGAGACTGATATCGCGTCCCGGTGTGGTGATCATCTCACCCGAAGGGGAGATCGTGTCCCGGTTCGTGGGCAAGGACTACGCCGACAGACCCGACGAGGATCT
The DNA here is from genome assembly GCA_036446715.1 of Acidimicrobiia bacterium. Lineage (GTDB taxonomy): Bacteria > Actinomycetota > Acidimicrobiia > Spongiisociales > ZC4RG35 > SZUA-217. The sequence continues at coordinate 708 of JAZFTN010000219.1, forward strand.
GGTTCTCGAGGAGCTCGGTTCTTTGGATCTTGATCCAACGACGCAGGCACCGGCCGAGCATGGTCCGGTCGAGCCTGGAAAGACGGCGATTCCGGCCGAGGGCCTCAGGTATTACTTCAACGGGGCCAAGTTCGCCACCCTCGCGTTGCGAGGCCGATATCGAAACATCAGCGACGACTCCAAGGACGGCACCAAGGCCTACGTGGCGATGGTGGAGCGGTACTTGGAGGCTTTGGCTTCCGTGGACCAGCGCAAGGCCTAACGTGGCTGCCCTATGGAGGGGCCGCGAGTCCAGCTTTTAGTCACCTGCCTGGTTGATGCCTTGGCTCCCCGTGTGGGTCGAGCCACCCTGGCCGTTCTTGAGAATTCGGGTTGCCGGGTGGACTTTCCCGAGGGTCAGACCTGCTGCGGACAGCCTGCGTTCAATGTCGGTTTGACCGATCAGGCACGAGAGATGGCTGCCCACACCCTCGATGTCCTCGACGAGACAGAGGGTCCGATAGTGGTCCCTTCCGGATCGTGTTCCCAGATGATTGTCCACCACTACAAAGAGCTTTTCGAGGGCACCGATCTAGCCGATCAGGCAGAGCGGGTGGCCGCCCGGACCCGGGAGCTCACACAGTTCCTCGTTGACGATCTCGATGTTGACGTATCCGCCTCATGCGACGGATGCTCCGTCGCCTACCACTACTCATGTCATGGCCTCCGTGGTCTCGGATTGCAATCCCAGGCTGATCGGCTGCTGGCAGACGTCGATCGGGTGGAACTCGAGGGCGACAAGGAGTGCTGCGGCTTCGGGGGACTCTTTTCGGTTGAGATGCCGGCTATCTCGGCGGCGATCATGGATGAGAAGCTCGACCGCGTCGAGGCATCCGGCGCCGACACTCTCGTGGGGGGCGACGTCTCATGTCTCATGCACTTGGAGGGAGGTCTTCGACGTAGAGGATCGAAAGTGGCGGTCCGTCACATTGCCGAGTTGTTGGCAGGCGACGAAGTATGAGCCAACCGGTGAGCTTCGTGACTCGAGCCGACGCTCTCCTCGGCAGCAGAGAGGCGGCTGCTGTCGTCAAAGGGATACGGCACTTCACCGAAGCGAGAGACCGCGTGGCCGACGAGTTTCCCATCATGGAGGAGTTGCGCGACAGGGCACGGACGATCCGTCTTCACTCCCTCAACCATCTCGACCGGCTCCTGGGTCACTTCGCGGATGAGGTAGCCGCTAATGGTGGCGTTGTGCACTTCGCGGCCGATGCCGACGAGGCGAATCAGATCGTGGCCGAGATCCTCGAAAAGTCAGGCTCCCGTCTCGTGGTGAAGGCCAAGTCGATGGTCTCCGAGGAGATCGAGCTCAACAACCACCTCGAAGATCTCGGTATTGAAGTGGTGGAGACCGATCTCGGGGAGTTCATCGTTCAACTCGCAGGTGATACGCCCAGTCACATCATCGCTCCCGTGTTGCACCTGACCCGTCAGGACGTTGGTGAGCTGTTCTCCGAGAAGCTGGGGGTCGAGTACACCGACGATCCGACAGAACTCAACGAGATAGCCCGAGCCCATCTTCGGGAGATCTTTCTCAGGGCGGACGCCGGTATCTCCGGAGTGAACATGGCAATCGCCGAGACAGGTTCGGTTGTCCTGGTCACCAACGAGGGCAACGGCCGGCTGACCACGACGGCTCCGAGAGTTCACATCGCTCTGATGGGCATGGAGAGGATCGTCTCACGCTGGGAGGACGCCGCCGTTGTTCTCGAGGTTCTTGCCCGGTCTGCGACCGGGCAGAGGCTTTCCGTCTACACCAACGTCATCACAGGACCGAGGAGGGAAGGCGACCCTGACGGTCCCGAGGAGACACACGTAGTCATCATCGACAACGGGCGTTCCGAGATCCTGAGTGGTCCCACGGCGGAGATCCTCGCCTGCATTCGCTGTGGTGCCTGCCTCAATGTGTGCCCCATCTTTCGGACGGTCGGAGGTCATGCCTACGGAACCGTGTATTCGGGGCCGATCGGGTCGATCGTCACCCCCGGGCTGCACGGGATGGACCCCTGGTGGGAGTTGCCTTACGCATCAACGATGTGCGGAGCGTGCGAGGAGGTGTGCCCGATACGGATCCAGATCCCGTCGATGCTTCTTCATCTGAGGGAGCAGGCCGCGTCGGAGGGCAGACTTCCCGCTTGGCTCAACCGGGGCATGAGCCGGTACGCCCGGACAGCGACCGATCCTCAGAAATGGCGGAGAGCAAAAAAGTGGGCGTCGCGTTTGAGCGCGCCGCTGGCATCACGCGGCTGGTTGCGTCGGATCCCGGGTCCGGGGAGAGGCTGGACCCAATACCGTGACCTGCCCCGGCCAGCCTCGGAGTCCTTCAATGATTGGTGGAAGTCCAACCGTGGATCGTGATGTCTTTCTCGCCAGAGTCGGTCGGTCGGCCATGACCGCGCAGCTACCGGAAGGGTTGGCCGTTCCCGACCGTTTGCCCGATTTGGAGCACGAAGATCTCCAGGCACTGTTTCGGGAACGGGCCCAGGACGTTGACGCCGTGGTTCATGGCCCGGTGGGGCGACACGGGGTGCCCAGGGCTGTAACCGGGATCGCCGCGGGGCATCAATGCCGGTCGTTCATGGCATGGGAGGATCTTCCCGCCGCTGGCGTGGCATCGGCTCTCACCGCGACGGGTATGGCGAAGGTGAACGGCGATGTGCCCGTCGAGGCAAGGATTCAACATCAGATCGAGTATCGCAATCTGGATCTGGGTGTTACCGGAGCCCTGGTTGGTCTTGCCGAGAGTGGCAGTGTTGTGCTCAATCATGGATCGGGTAGACCGAGAATGGCCAGTCTCGTGCCCGAGGTCCATGTGGCCCTTCTCGATCTGACACTGATCGAGCGAACCCTGGCCCATTGGGCCCACAAACACCCGGAGGCAGTCACAGACAGCGCCAATCTGGTGATTGTCACAGGCCCAAGTCGCACCGGGGACATTGAGCAGCAGCTCACCCTTGGGGTTCACGGACCCAAACATGTTCACATCGTGTTGATCAAATGAGCGGTCTCCAAGAACCTCCGACTCGAGATCAGCCGTCACGCGTTGTGGTCCGGATTCTGATGCTGGTCGTGCTGGTGCTGGCGGCCGGTCTCACTGTCTGGACGTCGGTGACCAACCAGCGGATCGACCTGATCGAGGATGTGCCGGCACGAGAGATCGAATTGATCGACTTCACGATGGTCGGAAACCTCCGTATCAACGTCGTTACGGAGCCTGGCGGCGTAGTTCCGGTGATCCTGCTTCATGACAGGGATGTCGCCGGTGGGGTGACGCTGGACGATGTCGCCGGGGGGTTGGAGGGCAGATTCCAGGCGGTCCGGCTCGATCTTCCTGGATATGGGCTCAGCGATCGTCTACCGAGCGAAGGTCTGGGTCACACCGTGGCATCGATGGCGCAGGTCGTGAGCGCGGTCATCGAGGAGCGATTCGCCATACCAGTCGTCATCGCCGGTGTAGGTTTCGGAGGGCGGGTTGCGGCCGAAGTGGCGGTCAGCAGTCCGGATCTCGTTCGTGGTGTTGTGCTGATTGACGTCGACTTCTGGGAAGAAGACGGGTGGATCGAGCGCATCGAACGCCTGCCCTGGGTGGGTCGGGCCGTGACCTTCAGCTTCGAGACCGGCGGCAGATTCGCAATGGATATGTGGGCGCCGAACTGTGCCGAAGGGGGATGGTGCCCGCGTCAGAATCAGATTGCCGCGCGTGGCATCACTACGACGATACGCGGGTCGACTGACTCGATCAGATCGTCCCTACGAACACAGCCGTCCTCTCTGGTTCCGTCTGACCTGGCCAAAATTGTCGCGCCTGTCGCTTACGTATGGAGTCGGGACGGCGACGTTCCTTTCGACTCGGTGGAGAGGGTGAAGAAAGAGCTTCCGAATATGACTGTCACCGAAGTCGATGCCTGGCAGGCCCATCTCGAGTCACCCGGAGCGGTGATCGACGCCATAGATATGGTGGGCCGCTGACATGCCACCAGAGGGGTCAGATCAGCCCTCTATGCCACTGTCGTTTGCGAGCCGGAATCCCATTTCTGCTCGCAAACAACAGGAAAGCCCAAAGACAATTCTTCGGGTTGGCAGCATGTACGACGCATGAGCCGTCACATCGGTCACATATTTTTTTTGGCTCCATGCGACGGGCGAATCGATGGATGCTCGTCAGCTACAAAAGGTATTCGGCAACCCGTCGTCCGACTCGCACCGACACCCTTCAAGGGCGCTCGATCTGGTCGAGTAGATCGATGAGTGCACGAGGCGTGTGCACCGGAGGATGGGGATCTACCAGGTCGACGAGATCAGAGTCGCCGGACACCAGCAGGTCAGCACGGGAAGCCCGGGCAAGGCTCACCAAATAGTCGTCGTCGGGGTCCGGGGTGTGGCCCGGTTTGGGAGGCGGATCATCAACCACGGTGGTGTGTGTGCGGAGGAGTTCTACAAAGGCGTCGGCCTCGTCTGGCGTTAACCATCGTTCGAACGCCGGCCGGTGCAGGACGTCGTCCAACTCGTCGAGCAGGAGTGGTGACACGATGACGTCGATCCGGCCGGCGAGCCACCGGCGGACCAGCTCGGCCGGCGTAGCCTGGCCGGAGAGGCGCGCGGACAACAGTACACCGGGATCGACCACGACCCGCAGCATGGATCACCCTCGCTTGCGATGGCGCTCGGCGCGGGTAGCGGCGAGTTCGGCATAGGCAAGGCGATCCGCCTCATTCGGGTCGAGATCGCGGTTGCGATCCCACACCGTCTCCAGCACGTCGAGGCCGAGATACTCTCGCAACGCGGTTTCGATCACTTCGGAGTCTCGAATGTCTTTACGGGCTGCGTACACCTTTGCCGCCCGCAACACCTCCTCGTCAACGTAGACCGTTGTCTTCTTCCTTGCCATTTTCACATTGTAATGGAAAAAGGTGGTATCAAAGCAACTTTGTTGCCCGTGTGCGGTTTGAGAGCGCCTGGCGCGGAGACGCCCGTTTCACCTATGCCGAGTCGAGCCGCAAATATGCCTGACCGTCCTCGATGAGCACCGGGAATGTCTTCAGCCCGAGGTCGGCCGGACCTCGAAGTCTCTCCCCGGTTCGGGTGTCGAAGCGGCTCCCGTGCTCCGGACAGGTGACGACACCGTCGTCCACGCTCACCTCGCCGTTGGAGAGCATGGCCCCCGCGTGTGGACAGAGGTCTTGGACCGCGACAACGTCGTTTCCGATGTGGTAGACGGCGACCGGACCCGTTGCCTCCTCGTCGAGTCTCAACACAAGACCGAGACGGCCGGCGATATCGGCCATTGCGAACAGTCTCAGTTTTCTCCCACCTGGAGACTCGCTCCAGGCGGCAAGCCGGGCGGGGAGGACCTTTCGAAGGGCTCCCCTTGTGGTGACCAGGTCGCAACCGGCGTCTTCAGCGTCTGCCCAAGCCTGGGGGTCGGGCACGGTGAGGACCCCGACGATCATGGTGAGGGGCCACCGCGACTTGCAGCCTTTGACGAGGTCGAGCCATCCGGGTGTGCCCAGCCCTACGACGACGACGGCCGGATCTGTGTCGACGTTCTTCCATGGCGTCGACGATTCCGAGAGGACGAGGTCGAGTCCGGTCTCCTCGACTACGGCGTTCAGCTTGCGCAGGGTAAGCGGATCGGAAATGTGGGCCAGGATCAACGAGCCGGTATTACTGGCTGGCTGCCCGAGCAGTAGCGGACGGGCTGAACTGCTCTGCCATCACTTCCCTGAGCAGGTCCATTGCCTCGACGATCTTCGTTGACGAAAGCGAGTAATACACGAATTGGCCGTCACGCTTGCTCACAACCAGCCCCTTATCCCGGAGAATGCCGAGGTGTTGGGACACATTCGATTGGGGAAGCCCGAGCTCCTCGCAGATCTCGGAAACCGACATCGGGCCATCGCGCAGTGTGTTGATTATCAGCAACCGCTTGGGGTCTGCCAGACCCTTGCACACACTGGCGTGAAGCCGATCGAGCTCCTGGTTGATGGATTCCATGTGTCCAATATGCCAGAAAAGATGATGATTCGAAAGGGCCGTTGCTCATCCGACCAGCTCGAGGTGGATCGCAAGAACAAGAATCGCCACGCGTTTTGTCAACAAACATCTGAGGAATCGTCCACCAGGGGTTGACGGCTCCGATGGCCTTCCGCATACTCGAAGCCAGAAATATGCGCGTATCTGCGCATATGAATATGTATCCGGGTTTCTGGGGTCACAAAACCACATCGCGATGTACGCTGATGGGACCCTGGCAAGAAGGAGTGGCAATGACTGTCCAAATGGAGGCGGATAAGGTGCTCGACTGCACCGATCTCCTCTGTCCCATCCCCGTCATCAAGACGTCACAGGCGATCAAGGAAATCGAGGTCGGCCAGATCCTCCACATGATTGCCACCGATCCCGGTGCACCCCCGGACATGGAGGCATGGTCCCGTCAGACGGGTCACGAATTGGTCGACAACACCGAGGAGGACGGAAAGTACCTCTTCTGGTTCAAGAGAACCCGATAGGAGGCTGAAATGACTTCAGCAGCACAAGAAGCGGGCACCAATGTCTCGACACTCGAGTCACCCGGTGCCGAAGCAATCCCCGAGCCCAAGAAGTTTGCCATGGTGGCATCGAAAGGTGGTCTCGATGAGGTCTACCCGATTCTGATCATGGGATCGACGGCGGCTGCCCTCGGCTGGGATGTCCGGGTGTTTTGCACCTTCTACGGTCTCGATCTGGTCAACAAGAAGCGGCAGAAGAAGCTCAAGGTTTCAGCGGTCGGCAACGCGGCATCGCCACCACCCATCAACGGGCTCGAATTCAAGGTGCCGACGATCATCGGGATGCTGCCCGGGATGAACTTCGTTGCCACCTGGATGCTGAAGAATTGGATGAAGTCGTCGAACATTCCGTCCTTCGAAGAGCTCTACGACACCTGTGTTGAATCTGGTGTCAAGTTCTATGCCTGTGCCACCACGCTGGGTGTGATGAATGTCGATATGGAGGACATCGTCGAAGGTGCCTCGTGTCTCGGTGCCACCGCGTTTCTCGACTTCGCTTCCGAAGCAGACGTAGCCCTGTTCATCTGAGAGCCGCCTAATAAATCTGGAGGAGGTGGCATTGGACGACGAGGCACGGATTGTCTACGTACAAACGCACGGGACCGACGAGATCTCCAAGGCAGCCACTCCCTTCTACCTTGCTACCGCGGCCGCCGCCATGGACATGGACGTAAGCATCTATTTCACGATGCACGGTCCGACTCTTCTCACCGAGGAAGCCGGCGAGCTGACCGTCAAAGACGGGGGTGCCCCCCTCCACACCTTCATCAGTCAGGCAAAGGACATAGGCGTCCGTCTCATGGTCTGTCAGCCCTCGCTCAATCTCGTCGACCTCGAGATGGAGGATCTCATCGACGGGGTCGAGATGATCGGAGGCGCCGCCTTCAACGACATGGCGGCCGAAGCCGACGCGGTGATCAGCTTCTGATGGCCACCGCAACCGCACCCGTAACGTTCAGCAAAAAGCCGGGTGCCACGCTCGCTCCCGACAGTTACACCGATGTCGACTATTCGGAGAAACTCCGTCTCTGGGAGGAAGTCAAGGCCGACATCCGGTTCCCCGATTACATGCGTGGCTGTTACGAATGTGGCATCTGCGTCGCGGCTTGCCCGTCGGCCCGCTTCTACGATTTCTCCCCACGAAAGATCGCCCAAGCCGCGGCACGAGAAGACGTCGAGCTCATCTACGAGCAGATGAACGATGACGTCTGGCAGTGCTCGCAGTGCTTCTCGTGTGATCGATGCCCCCGGCAGAATTCGCCCGGTGGTCTGATCACGATTCTGCGCGAGGTCGCTGTGAAGAACGGTCTCGCATCATCCCGGGAGGCCCTGGAAGGCTACGGCCGGGTGGTCTACAAGATCATGACCACCGGGACCCAGGTATCTCCGGACATGCTCCAGCCTGACGCCTTTCCCGACTGGGGACCCGACGTGCGCGACGTGTCCGAGAACCTGGATCTCTGGAGAAGGGCTGTCCCTCCCGAGACAATGCACACGACATCGACAAGCTGGGAAGTTTCACAGGAAACCCTCATCGAGCTGTACCTCATTTGGTACTACAGCGACGTGATGGACATGATCGAAGAAGTAGACGAAGGCCTCCACATGATCATCCTCGATGTCATGGAAGAGGCTCTGGAGGATGCGGGGTACGAGTTATGACAACGACAAGACCAGAGGGAACAGGAACGATCATCCCGTTGGGGTCGATCAAGCGAGCGCCCTTCAAGCTCGATGGCGAGCCACCACCGACAACAGACATCCGGGAGACGCTCTATGAGCTCGAAGCCGCCGGCGAGCTCATCATCCAGAGAGTGCCTGAGCCCTATGTCGAGGTGACCACCAAGTACGGGCGCACCAAGAAGATCCCCGAAGCCACGACCTGGCATCACAAGTCTTGTGGCCAGTGCGGTCACATCCCGGGCTATTCGACAGCCATCTTCTGGCTCAATCGCAAACTGGGCATGGACTACCTCGACCCGACTGACCAGACGTCGTGCACCGCCTGGAACTATTACGCATCGGCGACTTCGAACTCGGTGGCGCAGGGTGGCGTGGCGATGCGCAATTTCGCCGCCGCCTACGAGACGGGCTACTTCCCGATCATTCACTGCGGCACTTCCTACGGCCACTACAAGGAAGTGCGGGAGGAGATTGTTCATTACGCCGACCTGAGGGCCCAGGTCCGTCAGATCATGGACAAGTTGGGCAAACCCCTGGTGATGCCGGAGGAGATCGTCCATTACTCGGAGTGGGTGCATGCCATGAAGGAGCGGATCGCTGCGCTGCAGGTGTATGACTTCTCCGACATCACCGCTTCGGTTCACCCTGCTTGTCACTATTACAAGCTGGTCAAAGAAGATGCCATCTATGACCCCGACATCTATGGAGGCCAGCGCACCGCAACGGTCACCGGTCTGATCATGGCGCTGGGAGCCAAAGTCGGCGACTACTCGACGTTCTTCGACTGTTGTGGTTTTGGATTCCGGCACATCCTGGTGCAAAGGGATTTCTCTCGCTCTTTCGCAACCATGCGCAAGATCGAGGTGACGAAGGAAGAGGCCAACCCCGACGTCACCGTCACCCATGACACCGGCTGTGTCACCACTCTCGACAAGAGCCAGTTCGCCGCCCAGGCGCACAACAGGAATGTGGGCATCCCGGTGATGTCGGATGCCCAATTCGCCGCTCTCGCCATGGGCGCCCACCCATATCGGGTGTGTCAGCTTCACTGGCACTCCACCGACTACAAGCCGCTGCTGGAGAAGATGGGCATCGACTGGGAGACCGCCTGGATCGAGTTCGAGAAGGACTTGAAGCAGCTCGAGAATAACGAGATCGAGTATCTGACCTGGGAGCATGTTGATGGCTGATGGCCGTGTAGTGGTCGTCGGGGCCGGACCGGCCGGTCTCGAAGCGGCCCGGCTCGCCGGCGATCTTGGCGCGCAGGTGACCCTCGTGGAGAAGAACGAGTCTCCGGGGGGAATGCCCATCCAGGCCAACTATGCCGCCCTCACCCACGGATTCAGGTCGGCAGAAGAGGCGATGGGGGAGATGGTCACCGCTGTTCTCGACCATCCCAACATCGACCTGCGCACTTCGTCTGAGATAACCGCAATGTCAGGCTCGGCGCCCGAGTTCTCCCTGACACTCACATCCGGTGACAAATCGGAGGAGATCGTGGCCGGGGCGGTGATCGTGGCCACCGGTTTCCGCCACTTCGACCCCGGGCGGGAGACCCAGCAATACGGGTATTACGAGTTCCCCGATGTCATCACGTTGGCGGATGCCGAGGGGATGCTCAAAGAGAACAACTTCGTCAGACCCTCCAACGGCGAGATTCCTGAGCGGGTTGCCTTCATCCAGTGTGTGGGATCACGTGATCGCCAGATCGGCAACGAGTTCTGCTCCAAGGTGTGCTGTGGGATCTCTTCCAAGCAGGCGATCGAAATACGCCAACAGGTTCCCGATGCCCGGGTCTTCATCTTCTACATCGATATGCGGATGTATGGCTACTGGGAGAACGATATCTACTGGCCTGCCCAAGAGGAGCACAAAGTCAACTACGTCAAGGGGATAGTCACCGAGGTACTCCAGAAAGGCGACAAACTCGTGATTCGGGGAGAGGACACCACCATGGGCAGACCCATGGAGATTTCGATGGATATCGTCGTCCTCGCTGTGGGCATGGAGCCGAGCGAGGGCACGAGGGCGATGGCTGAGATACTCGGCATCGGGACAAACAAATACGGCTTCATCGAACAGGACCACAACAGCCTCGACACTGTGGCCACCTCAGTGCCCGGCATCTTTGTCGTGGGCGCCGCCCGTGGCCCCGCCGATCTCGACGACTCGATGGCCACCGCCGGAGCGGCGGCCGCCAAGGCTGTCGCCTTTGTGAGCTCGGGGGTAACGGTCTGACCACCGACAGCGTTCTCACCGGCCAGGTGGTGGACACTCCCACCGCCAGGGAGTTCACCCACCTCGCCTTGCAGAAGGTGAGCGAGGCGGAGTTGGAGACCGTGGCCGGCAAGGTGGAGTTCAAGTCGGAGCGTCTCTCCGAACTGCTTACTTCTGATCGACTTGGCGTCTGGACGGAGGATGACGCGATCACCACGTTGAGGTGGGTCTTCTCATCCAGACGCAAAGCACCGGTGATCCTCAACACACTTGGGCTTGCCGGCCTTTCCGAGGGCATCGAGCTGCTACTCCGCGGCGAGGGTCCCGAAGGAGCGAGACTTCAATTCTTTCATGAGACCATCGTTGACGTGGGTCGCGGAGTGCGTCCGTCGACTGGATTCGACCTCGGCTCGGAGCTGCTGCATTTCTCGGACCCTGATCGTTACTGGCTGTGGACCCGGTGGATGTGGAACCCTGAGAGTGAGACGGGCGCCCTGCCGCTAATCATCATGGAGGAAGTGGATCTCGATGCGGCCACGGTTGCGGAGACCTACGATCGTATCGGGCTGGCGATGGCCTTCGTCGACGAGGTGGGAGCGGCGGCCGGATTCCGCCCACCCGGCCACGGGGTGTTTGGGACCGATGTCTTTCTGGCTTCTGTCTACGCGATCTACGTGTACACGACTTTGCGTATGCGAATGACCCAGGAGTTCAACAGGGTCATCCCGGAGCTAGCCGAGTTGGTCAGCAGGCTCCTCGGGGTTCACCGGCTGGAGGCGATGCAGGAGTGAGCAAAGAGGTCAGCCCCAAGGTCGACCCGGCCAACGTCCTAGAGATCGAGGAGCTGGTCCTCGAAGGGATGGACATATCCGGTCACTGGAACCGGATGTTCGAACAGAGGATCATCACCGACTACGACGTGCGCCAGTTGGATCGGGTAACCGAGCTCGACGGTGGGGAGTCGATGGGGTGGTGTTATCAGTGCGCTGCGTGCATCGCGGTATGCCCCGTCGATCATGTGGGCAATTACGGCCCGAGAAAACTCTTCCAGAATCTCCAGTTGGGTTTTGACCTCTTCACCGACCCCGACCTGTGGCTCTGTACCACCTGTGCCAACTGTCTCCGGGTGTGTCCCAAAGAAGTGGACATGATGAAGATCGCGCCGGCGATTCGCAAAGAGGCCGTGCTGGTGGGCAACGTCCCATCGGAGCTCCAGGATGTTTTCGAGAAGACTGCGCGATATGGCAATCCGCTGGGGAAGAACGCCAAGCGACGGGCAGCCTGGACCAAGGGCCTCGATGTGGAAGTCCCCCTGATCTCCGAGGTCGGTCGCAAGGTCGACGTGCTGTGGTGGGTCAGTGACTACCCCTCCTATCACCCTCGGGGAATCGACGCCTCGAGATCTTTGGCACGGATTCTCACTCATCTCGGTGTCGACTTCGCCATCCTCGGAGCCGAGGAGCGCCACGACGGCGACTCGATGTTACGTGCCGGGGAGACTGGCTTGTTCGAGATGCTTGCCGAGCAAAACATAGAGACTCTCAACCAGTACGAGTTCGACCTTCTTCTCACGACAGATCCTCACGCGTACAACGCCTTTCTTCACGAATACCCCGAACGCGGCGGCGACTACAACGTGGCCCACTACACCCAATACCTCGCCGAGCGGATAGACGATATGGGTCTCAGCGAACAAGTCGATCTCAATATCACCTTCCACGATCCCTGTTATCTGGGCCGACACAACGGTGAGTACGAGGCGCCTCGCGATCTGATCAAGGCTTTGCCGGGCGCCGAATTGACCGAGATGTGGCGCAACCGGGAGAACGGGTACTGCTGTGGCGGCGGTGGCGGCGGGATGTGGCTCGACGGCCACGCTGCGGAAAACCAGAGCATGCGCCTGTCCGAGAAGAGGGTCCTCGAAGCCGTGGAAACGGGCGCCGACACCTTGTGTGTCGTCTGTCCCTACGAGGTTTCCCGATTTGAGGACGCAGTGAAGTCAACGAACAACGACGGTGCGCTTCAGGTGCTCGACATTGCCGAGCTTCTTGCCCAGGCCCTGGGGCTGGCCACCGAGTAAGCAACAAGAGAGGCAAAGAGAAGATTATGGACAGCGTGGTGCTGCTCCGCCCGGTCCCCGACCCGGTGGAGGAACTGGAGTTGAACGATGACGGGAACGACCTCGATCGCGACTACCTCGGGTATGTCCTCAACGAGTTCGACGATCACGCCCTCGAGGAAGCGCTGCTCCTGAAGGAGGCCGCAGGTGGGACGATCACGGTCCTCGGTCTGGGAAGTGCCGACGAGATGGAGCAAATCCTCTACACCGCGCTGGCCAAAGGCGCCGACGAGGCAATCAAGCTCGGGGACGACCTGGAACATCTCAGTGTCAGCTCCCAGGCAGAGCTCTTTGTTTCGGCTCTGGAGGGGCGGTCCTATGACCTGATCCTCACCGGGGTCCAGGCTGCCGACGAACTGGACGGTCAGTTGGCCGTCCGTGTCGCAGCCAGGCTGGAAGTCCCTCATGTTTCTGTGGTGGTCGACGCCGACGCCGAGGACGGATCGGTCAGGGTCACCAAGGAGTTCTGGGGCGGGGTCACAGCCGACTACCAGATTCAGACGCCGGCCGTCCTTGGTATCCAGGCCGCCCGAAAAGCGCCACGGTATGTGGCGGTGAGCCTGATACGCCAGGCCCAACAGGACGGCAACCTGAGTGACAAGGACGTGGACCCACCAGCGGACACGTCAGGAGTCACGATTGTCTCATTGCGAATACCGGAGACCGGCGAGGGTGCAGAGATGATCGAAGGCGACGAAGAGGCTGCAGCCGACAAGATCGTCGAGATCATCAGAGGTGCCGGCGTATGAGTGACGTCTTTGTTGTCACCGAGCATCTCCAGGGAGAGCTGACCGAAACCAGTTTCGAACTGGTGGCCCAGGCCAGAGATATTGCGATCCAGACCGGTGGTCAGGTTGTGGCCGGCTTGGTCGGTTCCGGTGTCACCGGGCTGGCGGCCGAGCTTGGCGGGGCCGACAAGATCGTTGTTGTCGACCACCCTGCGTTCGAGAACTTCAGCCCCGATGGTCACGCCGCAGTGTTTGGCTCGCTCATCGAGGACTCCTCGGTCGTACTCATCCCTTATACGTCGATGGGCATGGATGTCGCTTCGGCTATCTCCACCACGTCGGGTATCCCACTGGTCTCTTTCTGCACTTCGGTCAGCGCCGACGACGGTCTCGAGGCGACCTGTCAGCTCTATGCAGGCAAGATCGAGGCGGACGTCGAAGTCGATGGCGACAGGGCGATTTTCGCGATGCTTTCAGGCTCGGCCTCGGCCGAGGATGGTCGATCCGGCGGGGCTGCAGAGGTCGAGCAAGTCGCCAATCCGATTCGGTCCGAACTTCGCTCGACATTTCTCGGTCTCACCGAGCCCGAGGGCGGCGACGTCGACATCACCTCAGAGGAGGTGTTGGTGGTTGTCGGGCGTGGCATCGAGTCCGAGGACAACATCGCAGAGGCTCAGGAAGTTGCGGACCTTCTCGGGGGAGCCGTGGCAGGATCCCGGCCCATCATCGACCAGGGTTGGTTGGCCAAGGATCGCCAGGTGGGCAAATCCGGTCTCACGGTGAAGCCAAAGGTATATCTCACCCTGGGTGTCAGCGGTGCTCCCGAGCACGTCGAGGGCATGAAGGATGCCGAGACGATCATCTCCGTGAACACCGATCCGCAGGCGCCAATCTTCGGAGTGGCTCACTACGGCTGGGTGGGTGACATCTTCGATCTGCTACCGGAGTTGGTCGACAGGCTCGAAGCGGACTGACAATGGACCCTGCCAGTCTGTTGATCGCCGTCGAGGAGGGAGTTGCAGGCCGGGACACGTTTCTCAACATGGGGAACGGAGGGATTATTGCCTTCTACCTCCTCGCCTTGCTGGCGACCCTGATCTTCCTCAGCGGGTTCCTCTTCCGGGTCAGGAAGTACGGGCGAGGACGGGGCCGCCCCATCGATTGGAGGCGTTTTGGGCCGGCGCTGGCGGAGATCTCTTCCCAGCGAACGGTTGCCAAACGCGATCGAGCCGTCGGATTAGCTCACTTCTTCGTGTTCTGGGGCTTCATGGTTCTCACGATCGCTACCGCGATCATCGCCATCGACGAGGACGTCATTGGCCTGTTCCTCAACCGACCGGATCTCCAGTTCTGGAAAGGCGCCTTCTATCAGGGCTACTCGTTGGTCGTCGACGTGTTCTCGGTTGGTTTCATAGCCGGACTCGTCTACCTGGGCTGGCGACGACGCAATCCCCCCTTCAAACTGGGGTACGACCGCGTCGATCGTGAAGAGGGGAGCTACGACCGCAAGGGGTACTCGATCGACGATCGGGCGTTTCTGGTGGTACTGCTCTTCATCGCAATCAGCGGCTTTCTTCTCGAAGGTTTCCGAATTGCTGCCACCAACTTCCCCAGTTTCGAGATCTGGTCGATCGCGGGGTGGACGATCGCCCAGACGGTCTCGTTCCTCGGTGTCGACGGAGCCGAGACGGCCCGTCTCGTGTTCTGGTGGGCTCACTCCCTGGCTGCTCTCACCTTCATCGCCTTCATCCCCTACTCGAAGGCGATGCACATGGTGACCGATGTTGTCGACCTCCTCGTCACTGATCAGGACTCGGCGCGTGCCCTGCCGGACCCGGTCGGCGCACCCTCCGATGATCTCCTCTCACTTTTCACATGGAAGGATCTGATCGACCACGATGCCTGCACCAAGTGTGGCCGGTGTCATGAGGTGTGCCCGGCGCGGGCCGCAGGGGCTCCACTCTCGCCGCGTGACCTGATTCTGGACCTTCGCGAACTCGCCGATGCCAGCAGCGGACTCAGCCTCTGGTACGGGCCCGGCGCCGAGCCCAACACGACTACAGGTGCCGTTGCCGGTGACTACATATCCGCCGAGACGCTGTGGGCCTGTACCACCTGCATGGCATGCATGGAAGTGTGCCCGGTGGGGATCGAGCATGTGCCGACCATCGTCCAGATGCGTAGACAACTCGTCGAGGTGGGCGAGGTGGAGTCCGGTCTGCAAACCGCGTTCCAGTCTTTGACCCGGGCCGGCAACAGCTTTGGCAAGTCGGCCAAACAACGGGCGCGCTGGACCAGGGGTCTGGATCAGGACATCAAGGACGCCAGGACTGAGCCGGTCGAGTATCTCTGGTTCGTCGGCGACCATGCTTCCTTCGACCCGAGGGCCACCGAGGTCTCCTTATCGGTAGCCAGGCTCCTGAGCCACGCCGAGGTCGACTTCGGGCTTCTCTACGAGGCGGAGAGAAACAGCGGCAACGACGTGAGACGGGCAGGTGAGGAGGGTCTGTTCGAAATGCTCAGAGAGCAGAATCTGGAGGCTCTGGCGTCTGCGCAGTACAACCAGATCATCACGACCGACCCCCACTCGCTCAACACCCTGCGATACGAGTATGAGATCGAGGGGACGGTCATTCATTACACAGAGTTGCTCGACCGCCTGGTGGCCGACGGGTCCCTGGCAGTATCGGGTCTTTCCGGTATCGCCACCTATCACGATCCCTGCTTCCTTGGTCGTTATCAGGACGAGTACGAAGCACCCCGGCGGCTGATTCAGGCCACCGGTCTCGATCTCCATGAGATGGGCCGTTGCCGGGAGAACAGCTTCTGTTGTGGCGCCGGTGGCGGCCGGATCTGGATGGATGATTCGGATCTCGACGAGAGGCCATCGGAGAACAGGATTCGTGAGGCGGCGGCCCTCGGTGACGATGTGCGGCATTTCGTGGTGGCGTGTCCCAAGGACATGGTGATGTACAGCGATGCCGTTAAGACCACCGGTCATGAGGATCGTCTCCAGGTAGTCGACGTCGCCCAACTCGTCGAGCAAGCGATGACGGGAGTACTCGTTGGCTGAAGGCTCGACCCCAGTCTCGATCGGTAAGCAGCCAGATCCCGTTGATGGTCTGAGTCTGATACTGGGTCAGTCGGCTGCGGACATCCTGCGTCTCCACATGTCGGTGATCGATCGGGAAGACCGGCTCGAGTCCGGTACGGGCGAGTGGCTCTCATCGTTCCGATCCAACGCCGATGAGAGGGTGTCAGCCTCCCGGGAGTCGGTCTTGCGGGCCCTGAGAATGGCCTCGGACGCGACCAACTTTCGCATACTCCAGTCGTTGACCGATGGTGTCGGCACTCCTGTTGAGAAGCTTGTCGAAGCCAGCGGTCTTGGTCGTCTCGCGTTTGCCGAGAGAATTGGCGACCTCGTCTCGGCGGGACTGGCTGCAAAAATCCCCGAGGCAAATCAGGTAGCAGGCGTTCCTGCCGGTGCTGCTCTGGTTCGGCTTGTCGAGTCGGCGGCCTCCCAGGCTTCAGCCGACCTTGGCGGGGGTGGCTGATGGATTGTGCTTTCTGCGAATACGAGGGACCTCGCCCTGAGGTGCACGCCCACCTCACTGACACCCACGCCGACGAGGTGCGCACCTGGCAGACCGAGGGCTCGGGCCGACGCTACTTCGAGTTGGCCTGTCCAGATTGTGATGATTCGTTTCGGCATCAGGTGAAGCCCCGATCACGAGATCCCAACTTCTTGGACGAATACGCTCGGGAGATCAGGATCGTGGCCTTTGACCAGTTTCTTTATCACCGTCAGATAGAACACGAGGAGGAGTCGAAAAGTGGCTGAAGTCAATGGGTGCAACATCCCCGAAGATCGGTACTACTGGCCGGAGAAGCATGTCTGGGTGTCCCTGGACGAGGAGGGCGTGGCCACCGTGGGCGTTACTGACGTCGCCCAGTTCCTGTCGAAGAAGATCATCTCAGCGCTGCCCAAAGCCGCCGGCCGCTCCACCAAGAAGGGGAGAAGTCTGGGCACCATCGAGAGCGGAAAGTGGGTCGGTCCTGTGACCTCCCCGTTGACCGGGGAGATCACAGAGACCAACCCGGCTATGGCTTCCGACCCGAGCATCATCAATCAAGACCCTTACGGGGATGGTTGGTTCGTCCGAATCCAACCTGTGGATTGGAAGAGTGAATCCGCGGATCTGGTCACCGGATCGGAGGGTGTCCAGGCCTATCAAGCCTTTCTCGATGAGGAGGGTATCTCCTGTCTGGACTGAGTTATCGCGGCTGTCATGTTCCTCCCGACCGCTGGTATGACCTCGAGGGTGACCTCTGGGTCAAGTTCGAGGATGATCTGGTGCGTCTGGGGATGACCGACGTCGCCCAGACCAGGATGGGGCGAATGGTCTCGATACTGATCAAGAAGCCGGGTCGGCGTGTCA
>JAZFTN010000220.1:0-7899 GCA_036446715.1 Acidimicrobiia bacterium
GTTCGACGCAAGACCGCATGGCAGATCACCTCCGAAATGGAGCGTCAGGCCCGGGATGCCGGGTGTGCCGGAGTGATCCTGATGGGGCTCAAGTTCGATTCGGTCGTAGAGGAAGCCCCGGTAGCCTGGGCTGCTCTCGACTGACGCGGTTTTAGGATCTTGGGCGGATGACGCCTTTTGATCGCCAGGTACGTGCCCAGATTTATCGTCTTTTCAGACGAGGCACCACCGTCGTTGATGAAGCAGTTATTGCGGGGTCCCGGGGGTGGCCGACCGACGACGTCGAAGACTCCCTCGATCGGCTTGCCGAGACCCATCTGGTCAAACTCGCCGAGGGTGATCGCCGAGTTGAAATGGCTCACCCGTTCTCCGGCGCCGGCACCGGTTATCGAAGTGTCGTGGGCGAGCGATCATGGAACGCGAACTGCGCCTGGGACGCTCTCGCCATCCTTGCCATCATGGGTGATGGTGACGCGCTTGCTCCCGGGCCCGATGGCGACGTGGTTTGGTCGGTGCAAAACGGCAAAGTGTCACCTGAAGGCATTGTTCACCTGTTGATCCCGGCACGTCGCTTCTGGGATGACATCGGGTTCACCTGAGCGAACATCCGCGGCTTCCGGTCGGAAGCAGATCTCGAAGTGTGGCTTCAAGCAGCCGGCGGCCGCCGTGGATACGTTGCATCGTGCCAGACCATGTTTGACCTTTCGACGGACTGGTACAGCGGTCGGTTTGACGAAGACTGGGATCCGCCCACGGCTGAGAAGGCAGAGGCGATTTTCGCTTCACATGGGCTGACTGGAGACTTCTGGAGGCTCTCCTGACCGGAGCATTTCTCGAGCTTCTCCGATCCGGTTCCTGATCGGACGAAGATTGAGCCATGGCCAGGTTCTCGTCCGAAGAGGAGTCCCGCGCGTTTTTCGACGAGCGGTTCTCTCATGTCACATCCGAGGTTCTTCTCGAAATAGAAGAAGAGGTGTTCGGTACCGACTTCGGGGCAACCAGCTGGAGCACGATTGACCAGATCGCCACCTTCATCATCGAGCTGGAGTTGACCGAGGAGGATCGACTCCTCGATATCGGATCGGGCCCCGGCTGGCCTGCGCTTTTCCTTGCCGAGCAAACCGGGTGCAGTGTGATCCTTTGCGACCATCCGTTTACAGGCCTGCTCCAGGCCAAGAAGAGGGTGGCTCGGGACGGCCAGAACGCGGTGATGGTTCAGGCGGACGGCGCCGCCCTACCCCTTGCCGACGCCACGGTTGACGGGGTTTCCCACTCAGACGTGTTGTGTTGTCTCACTCAGAAAACCGAGGTCATTGCGGAGTGCTATCGAGTCCTGAAGCCAGGGGGCACCCTCGTGTTCACCGTGCTCGAGCTCAGCGAGAGCTATGTCCGTGATGGCCAGCGAGACCATGATTTCGGCCCGGAATACGCCTTGGTCGACCAGCCATACGAAGAGCTACTCACCTCGACGGGTTTCAGCGTGGAGATCCACGACTGGACCGACGCGTTCAGGGTCACCGTAGAGAAGGTGGCAGCAGCGAGAGAGTCACGCTTCGATCGTCTTGTCGCCGAGTTGGGCGCCGACAATGCCGCCGACGCCGTGATCAGGCCTGAGCGCAATATTGCTGCCATCGATCGTGGCGACCTGGTCCGTCGGTTCTATGTCTGCCACCGCCGCAACCCCGAATAGATGAGTCAGCCAGATCCCCGGTAAGTCTGTAATCGCCGAGAAGCAGAATCTCGTTCTCGATGAACGTTTGGCAGACTTCCTCATCGAAGGTCTCCAGAACGGCTCGGTGGAGAGTTGCCAGCAGTGAGTCAACATCCTCGCGCTCGATTGCTGCCGCGAATTCCTCGACGAATGCTTCGATTTCCGCGGTGGCGTCGAGTGTGGTTGTGGTAGTTGCTGCCTTTGTGGTGGTGGTGACGACCTGTTCTGTCGTCGTGGTGGCCACCGAGGTTGTCGTTGTCGTTTCGATCTTCTGGACAGTGGTTGTTGATCGGGCTTCCCCGTTTCCACCATTGCCCGAGGTGAACATGCCAATGAGCCCTATGGCGGCTTCAGATGCGGGGCAGGCCTAATCGGGGTCGTGTCTCGCGACGAATAGCCAGTAACCGGCAATGGCTGCTCCCAACGCGCCAAGCATGACAAACCACCATGGGAACCCTTCGTCGTCTACGAGAACCGGCTCCGTCGTGGTGGTGACGGTCGGCGACTCATCGGCTCCTGTCACCTTCGTCGTGGTCGTGGTTGCCATGGTGGTAGTTGTCGTGGCGACAGCCTGCTGCTCGATGACGAGCGTCCCAAGTTCCTCGAATGACACCTCAATCAGACCTGTCTGGTCGGCACCCGTGTCATCAACTTCGAAACCAAAGCCTTCTTCCACGCAGAAAGAGTAGAAGTTGACCCCGGCGAGCTCGCCGATCCGACTTCGAGGAACGGTCACTCCGACGTAGTTGGGTGTGATGAAAGAGCGGACGTCGGTTTCGAGGTTGGGTGAGAATCCTCCGCTCTTGGAGTTCAGCTCGAGAGCGAAAGTCGACGAGACCCCCTGGCCCTCGGGGTCGATTCCCAGGCCAAAGGCGATGTTGGTGCCACCGGCGGGATCGCCAGGGAAAGAGGGGTGGTTGACAAAGGTGGGCCCGCGGGACAGGTCATGGACCCAGACGACGTACTCACACCTGCCTTTGACCTTCACCGGCGGGGTGGCTGCCAGGGTGAATCCGAAGAGGATCGCCCCGTCCTGGTACTGGCTGCCATCGTGCGCTTCGTCGCCCGTGAAGGTATCGAAAGGCCCGTAGTTGGGTGGCTCGACATGAAACGACCCGGTGGCAGCCCAGAATTGGCTCTGGTCCGTGGGGGTGAACAGATCGATTGGGCCAGGGTCGAAGTCAAGAGTCCAGGTGTTGACGATGTCGATGTGGTCGGGTGTGAAGCCAGGTGTCTGACCGGAAGAGTGGACGAAGTCGCCTGGAGGATCGGTGACAATGCTTCTTCCGGGGGTCGGCTGCTCGAGGAATCGCGCTGTGAACTCTTGACCTTCAGGGGCGTTGAAGGCATCGATGATCACATCGATCGGGTTGACCTGTTGCTGGGCGCCCACCGATGTCGCCGCCAGGGCAAGGGTGAACAGAGTGAGGGTGACGGCTGAGAGACGCCGCATAGGATGTCAGGCCGGCGCCAAACCCACACGCTTCTCGAAACGCTCGGCCTTCTCCATGATGTCGGCCGGGATGGACATGATCTTGTCCTGAAGCTCGGCTGCCTTGTTGCTGAGCCCGGTCAGGTCGGCTATTTGCCAATCGCGGAGAAGCGGCATCACGACCCGGTCGTGATGGATGCGCAGGTTGTACACCCCGGCCTTGGCAACGCTGATCGAGCGTCGCATGAATCCCGGGATAGCCACTCCGGGCATCTGGAAATTTGTCAGCATTCGGTAGATCCCGTTTAGTACCGCTGAGGGGTTCTCCGCGAGCATGGCTGCCATCACACCCTTGTAGAAGATGAAATGGTGGTTCTCGTCCGCGGCGATGTTCTTCATCAACTCGAACGCGGCAGGGTCATCGGTGATCTTTCCGGCATTGCGATGGCTGACCCTCGTGGCCAACTCCTGAAGCGAGGTGTAGGCGAAGATCTCTGTCGGGTCGTCATAGGTCGGCTCGTAACCCCGTATCACAGTTGCCATGCGATCATCTTCGAGTTCGTCGGGATCGCAATTCCGCGAGGTCAGCAGATATGAGCGAATCGCAATCGCATGCTGGCCCTCCTCGGCGGTCCAAAGATGATTCCAGGCGGTAAACGCCGATGTCCTTGGCATGTATTTCTCGATGAGGAGGTGGTAGTAGGGGAGGTTGTCCTCGGTGAGAAGATTGAGCACGAGGCTGGTTCTGGCGTCCTCCGAGATCGTGGCTTGTGAAACATCCCACGGCTTGTCGCGGAAGCTCTCGCCTCGCTCCCACGGGACGATGTCGTGAAAATACCAGTGGGTTCGACGCTCGAGGTGCTCTTCGGTTAGTCGGGCAACCACAGGCTCGATGGTTTCGACCAGTTCGTATTGTTCGTTTTGGGGCATCTTGGAGAGAATCCTATACGGGAGGACGCGAGAATAGAGACCTGGCCGGCGATCGGAAAACGCCCTGGCAGCTACCGTCGCCTCATGCTGACTTCCAAAACCGGTCTCGCCGAGGCTCTCGATTCCGCCATCATCGGCTTTCTCACTGCGGTCAATGGCCGCGGTCAACCCCAGACATCGCCTGTCTGGTACATCCGTGACGGTGAGGAATTGGTCGTCTACAACCGACCCACCGCAGCGCGTCTGCGGAGCATCGTCGACAACAACCGGGTTGCGTTCAATCTCAGGGCAGACCGTCGAGCAAGTTCTGCCATCAGTCTCGAGGGCACGGCCGTCGTCGACTCAGACCTACCGCCCGCCGTTGACTTTCCCGGGTATGTCGCCAGGTACGGTACGAGTATCGCAGACAACGGCTGGACTCCTGAGTCGTTCTCCAACGACTACTCGGTTGGGTTGCGTATCAAAGTCACTCGTGTCCGCAATTGGGGTGTCGAGAAGCTCAACGCTGGCGACCTCGACTGAAACCTGAGGTAGTTAGGCCCGTATATGGGCGTAACTACCTCAGGTACGCAGATCGTTGCCGTAGTGTCAGGTCGATGAGACAGATTCAGCACTGGATCGACGGCTCGCTCGCTGCCGGCGCCTCCTCCCGGGTCGGTCCTGTGTTCAACCCAGCCACCGGGGAGCAGACCGGTCAGGTGGCTCTGGCCAACAGTGATGACGTCGACACTGCCGTCCGATCCGCGAAGGAGGCCTTCGAGTCCTGGCGGTACTCGTCCCTGACCAAACGTCAGAACATCATGTTCGCCTTCCGCGAGATCATGTCGGATCGTCACCAGGAGATGGCCGAGACGCTGACATCCGAGCACGGGAAGACGGTTGATGATGCGCTGGGTGAAGTCCAGAGGGGCATCGAGGTCGTCGAGTTCGCGTGCAATATCGCCCATCAGCTCAAGGGCGACTACTCCGAGCAGGTGTCGACCGGGGTTGACACTTACACCATCAGACAGCCCCTGGGGGTTGTAGCCGGGATAACACCGTTCAACTTCCCGGCAATGGTCCCGATGTGGATGTACCCGATTGCTATCGCTTGTGGCAATACTTTTGTCCTCAAGCCATCGGAGAAGGACCCGTCTACATCCCTTCTCGCCGCCGAGATGCTTGCCGAGGCGGGTCTGCCGGACGGTGTGTTCAACGTGGTCCACGGTGACAAGGAGTCGGTGGATGCCTTGATCGCCCATCCAGATGTTGCCGCTATATCCTTTGTGGGCTCAACCCCGATTGCTCGCCACATCTACGAGACCGGTACCCGGAACGGCAAGAGGGTCCAGGCCCTCGGCGGCGCCAAGAACCACATGATCGTGCTCCCCGACGCCGACATGGACCTGGCTGCCGATGCTGCGGTATCCGCAGGCTACGGCTCGGCCGGTGAGAGGTGCATGGCCATCTCGGCTGTGGTGGCGGTCGGTGAGGCCGGTGACCAGCTCATCGAGGGCGTGCAAACTCGCATGGAGAAACTCACGGTCGGTCCCGGGGACCAGCCTGGAGTGGAGATGGGCCCGTTGGTGACCAGTCAGCATCTCGATCGGGTGCGCGGGTACGTCGATGCCGGTGAGCGCCAAGGTGCCCTGCTGGTCGCCGACGGCCGGGACCTTGTGGTTGATGGTTATGAGAACGGCTACTTCCTCGGCCCAACCCTGTTCGACAATGTCACGACAGACATGTCGATCTACACAGACGAGATCTTCGGGCCTGTTCTATCGACTGTGCGGATGGAGCATTTTGAGGCAGCGATCCAACTCATCAACGAGAATCCTTATGGCAACGGGACCGCCGTCTTCACCAATGACGGTGGCGCCGCCCGCAAGTTTCAGAACGAGATTCAGGTTGGCATGGTCGGGATCAACGTTCCGATTCCGGTGCCGCTGTCCTTCTACTCATTCGGCGGCTGGAAGGACTCCATATTTGGGAGCCACGCCATCTACGGCCCGGAAGGCGTCCACTTCTATACCCGGCAGAAGGTTGTCATTTCGCGCTGGCCGGACCCGATCCATCGTGGTGTGGATCTCGGGTTCCCGACCCATGGCTAGTCCCCGCTGATGCCTCTGGCCGCTCCCCGGCCGACCCCGTACACAGAATCGACGATGGCCCGGCCCCCTTGACGTATGCCCTCGGCAAGGCCATGAAGGGGGTTGGTATCAGGTAGAGCGTCGCCGAAGACTGCGAACGCGATCACCCCGATGAGAACGAGGGCCGCAATGCCAAGCAACTTGCCCATGTCCACAGGCTACCTGTGGTCTCGATCAGTCCCTGAGTAGTGTCCGCCACCCGAGATCAGGATGGTATTGATGGCACTCAAGAGCACCGGCCGCACCCACTGGGACGGCGACCTTTTCAACGGAAGCGGGACGACCAGTCTCGACAGCGGCGCAGCCGAGCCGATGCGAGTCACCTGGAAGGCTCGGGCGGAGGACCATGGCGGGCTCACCAGCCCCGAGGAGCTCATCGCAGCCGCTCACGCCTCGTGCTATTCGATGGCGCTCTCCAACACGTTGGCGAAGAACGACACTCCGTCGACCAGTCTCGATGTCCAGGCGACGGCCACCTTTGTTCCCGGCGAGGGGATCACCTCCATGGAACTCGAGGTGACGGCCAACGTTGAGGGCATCAGCGCCGAGAAGTTCCAGGAGCTTGCCCAGACAGCGAAAGATGGTTGTCCGGTGTCTCAGGCACTGGCGGGGAATGTTCCCATATCTCTGGTGGCGGCTCTGGCCTGATCGGGCGAAACCAACCGTGGCCTTCCTTGACAACACGACGCGCAATCGATATGTTGCCCTTATATGCGCAACAACCCGGTTGCGTGTTTGTGTCAGGAGTCAACTATGAGAGTGGATGAGATCCGAAGAGAGCTCGTGGTCGATGCCCCCATCGAGAAGGTATGGGAGGCGCTGACGGCGGCGGAGCACCTGAGCAAATGGTTCGGTGACAGCGCCGAGGTCGATCTTCGCCCGGGTGGCCGGGCCCGGTTCGGATGGTCCGAGTTCGACGCTTCTACGGAGGCGATCGTCGAGGTCGTCGATCCACCGTTTCGGTTCTCCTTCCGGTGGGAATCCCTCAAAGACACGCCGGTCGAGCAGGCATCGACTCTGGTGGAGTTCAGTCTCGAGTCCGTTGGTGACGGAACGCGTCTCCTCCTCGTGGAATCGGGGTTTGCGGCACTGCCGGAGGATGCCTACGACCATCGCTTCGAGGAGAACTCGTCTGGTTGGACTTCGGAGTTGGAAGACCTGAGTGTCTATGTCTCCGCGTTGAGCACTGTTGGCTGAGTCCGACGTCTTCTCGGCTCTTGGCGACCCGACCCGGCGTCAGTTGGTCGACTGGCTGGCAGAGGAAGGGAGCGGCACAGCCACCCGGTTCGCCGAGCGTCTTCCCATCAGTCGCCAGGCCGTCGCTCGTCATCTTCAGGAACTCGAGAAGGCCGGGGTGGTCGACTCCTCTCGATTTGGTCGGGAAACCAGGTTTGTGCTGCGTCCGGAGCCTCTCACGAGAGCGGCCGGTTGGCTGGACGCAAGGGCGGCCGCTTGGGACAGGACTCTTGCTCGGCTCGAGGAGCATCTCCGATAGACCCGCTGTGCCCTGACCCCATAGGATCCCAAGGGTGTTCCCCCTTCGAGATGTCAACCCGACGCGGATAACCCCATTTGTCACGATCGGTTTCATCGTTATCAACCTGCTGGTGTTCTTTGTGATCCAGGCTCAGCAGACCCAGGCCGAGCAGGAGGAGTTCCTCTACCGGAGGGCGGCGATCGGTTGCGAGATCACAACG
>JAZFTN010000221.1:0-7694 GCA_036446715.1 Acidimicrobiia bacterium
GTGAGTCATCAGGTGAAACAACCCGGCCACGTACGCTGTGGTCCCCACGGCGAGAACCATGTAGCCAAGCTGGGAGATGGTCGAGTAGGCCAATACCTTTTTGATGTCGCGTTGAGAAACGGCGATGGTCGCTGCCCAAAGGGCGGTGAGGGCGCCGATGGTGGCAACGATCGTCTGGGCGGTCGGTGACAACTCGAAGATGGCGGCGGACCGGGCAATGAGGTAGATACCGGCGGTCACCATCGTGGCCGCATGGATGAGAGCCGATACCGGAGTGGGCCCTTCCATGGCATCAGGCAGCCACACGTAGAGCGGTATCTGAGCGGACTTGCCTGCCGCCCCAACAAAAAGGAGCAGGGCGATGGCGGTGGCCATACCTGCGCTCAGCTCGGCTCCGGCCCGTTCGAACACTCCTGCGTAGGAGAGGGTGCCAAATGCAGCAAAGATCAACATCAGAGCGATGAGAAATCCGAAGTCGCCAATCCGGTTGACAATGAAGGCCTTCTTGGCCGCAGATGCAGCCGAGGGTCTGACGAACCAGAAGCCGATGAGCAGATAGGAGCAGAGACCCACCAACTCCCACCCGAGAAAAAGCATGGCGTAGTTACCGGCGAGAACGAGGGTCAGCATCGAAGCGACAAACAGGTTGAGGTAGGTGAAGAAACGTGAGAATCGCTCGTCGCCGTGCATGTAGCCGATGGCGAACACATGAATGAGGGCGCCTACTCCGGTGACGATCAGCGTCATGAACGCCGCCAGGGGATCCCAGAGCATCTCGAGGTTGGCGCCGATCGCGGGCATCCAATCCCAGAGCAGCACTGTGGACCCGTGCTCACCTCCCTGGAAGAACGGAATCGCGGCGACCAGTGCGACCAGGAACGACGCGGCGATCGCCCCAGACGCCAACCAGCCGCTCCAGGGCTCTTTGATGTAGCGACCAAAGAAATGAAGGAGCACAGCACCAAGGAGAGGCAGCGCAATTATGAGCCAGATGACCTCGCTCACATCTAGCCCCTCAACTCGGATAGGTCGTCAACAGAGGTGGTGGCCCTTCTCCGGAAGATGGCCACGATGATCGCCAGTCCGACAACGACCTCTGCGGCCGCAACCACCAGGATGAAGAAGACCGCCACCTGGCCATTGAGATCATTCAGTGCTCGACCGGCCGAGATCAGAGTCAGATTGACGGCATTGAGCATGAGCTCGATGCACATGAACATCACCAGGGCGTTACGACGCAACAGCAACCCAAAGGCTCCGATTAGGAAAAGCGCGGCCGCCAGCGCCATGTACCACGCGGCTGCGACAATCACGCTTGCCCGCTCCGGTAGTGGGCCAGAGCTATTGCCCCCGCCGCGGCGATCGTCAATAACAGTGCGGTCGCCTCGAAGGCCAGCACCCAGTCGGTGAACATCGGCTCGGCGATTGCCTGGATGGTTCCATTGGTGGCATCGGGATTTGTGTTGGTCGCCGCCGGAACCCAATCGAAGTTGCCGAACAGTGTCAGGGCGCCGGCGAAGAGAGCTATCAGACCCGCTAACCCGCCGACGAATGCCCTCTGGTAGGGCAGCTTCTCGTCCCAGCCCTCGGACGTGTCGACGCCGATCAGCATGATCACGAAGAGAAACAGGGTGAGCACTGCGCCGGCGTACACGATCACCTGGACAGCGGCGACGAAATGGGCCAGTTGGAGCACATAGAGGACAGCCACCGAAAAAAGAGTCCCCAGGAGTCCCATCGCCGAGTAGACAGGATTACGAGCGGCAACGACGGTAACCGCACCGGTGAGGGAGCCGAGCGCCATCAGGACGAAGAGGATGGGTTCAGCCATCGTCGCCCTCCGTTGGTGACATGGCGTCGATCCCGTCCTGATCGGGCTCGGGATCCCAATCCCCTGGACCGGGTGTTCCCTGCCACATCCTCACACCCTGGTAGGAGGCCAAGCCAGAGGGTGCCGTGGCGCGAACCCAGCCGTCGGCGACTGCCAGCTCGTCCATATCGGCAAGCTCGTCATCGGGGAACATATGAGGCACTTCCCCTTTCTCATCCATCAGAAGGGTTTCCCTGGTGTAAATGGCGTCCTCGCGGTTTGTGGTGGACATCTCGAAGAGGTGAGTCATCGTGATGGCCTCGGTCGGACAGGCCTCCACACAGAGCGCACAGAAGATGCAGCGAAGCATGTTTATCTCATAGACGAAACCAAATCGCTCACCGGGTGAGGTTGGGTTCTCCGGATCGTTGTCCATCCCGCGCACGAAGATGCACTTCGCCGGGCAGGCTCCGGCGCAGAGCTCACATCCGATGCACTTCTCCATGCCGTCGGGGTAGCGGTTGAGCACATGACGCCCGTGGAAACGCTGCGGCTTCTCACGCATCTCCTTCGGGTATTCGATTGTCACCAGCTCCTTGCCGGTGATGGTGCGCAGCATGGTCCCGCCGGTGACTCTGAACCCCTTGATGAATTCCGCGATCACACCCATCGTCAACTCCAGGGAGGGCCGAATTGACGGAAACCGATGGCAACTGTGGAGACGACCAGCCAGGCGAGGGCTGCAGGAATCAGACGCTTCCAGCCAAGCGTCATGAGCTGGTCATACCGCAGACGTGGCAAGGTGGCCCGAAGCCAGAAGAAGATGAAGACGATCGCATAGGTCTTGATGAGGAAGTAGACAGTGGGAAGAAGTGCGGAGATGAACCCGGGAAGAAACGTCTCGAACGTCGGGCCGGCCCACCCACCGAGGAAAAGGGTGGCGGCAATGGCCGACATCGAGAAAATGTTGATGTACTCGGCCAGAAAGAACATGGCAAAGCGCATGCCGGAGTACTCGGTATGGAACCCCCCCACCAGCTCTTGCTCTGCCTCGACCAGATCGAAAGGCGCCCTGTTGGTCTCGGCGACAATCGCCACCACGAAGATCACGAAGGCTGCAAACTGAGGAAAGACATTCCATCGCGGAATGAAAGCCAGGATCGGCGAGACATCTGCCCAGGTTCCGGTCTGGCGCTCCACTATCTCTGCCAGCGACAGCGTGCCTCCCTCACCTTGGGTCGCCGTGAAGATGACAACAGCGACCATGGCAAGACCCATCGCCGCCTCATAGGAGATGGCCTGTGCCGTGGCACGCACCCCACCGATCAAGGGGTATTTCGAGCCCGAAGACCATCCTGCGAGAACCACCGCGTAGACGGCCATCGACGACATCGCCAGGATGAACAGCAGCCCGATGTTGAGGTCAGCTCCCTGAAGTGCCACCTCGTAGTCGCCGACCATGAATGGCTTGCCCCAGGGCACCATCATGAAGATCAAGAACGCAGGGATGATCGCAAGGAAAGGAGCCAGCAGATACATGCCCAGCTCGACCTTCCGCGGAATCACCGATTCCTTGAAGAACAGCTTGAGACCATCGGCCAGAGTTTGAAGAATCCCCCATGGCCCGGCACGGCTGGGACCGATCCGACTCTGCATGTCGGCAACGATCTTCCTCTCAGCCCAAACGTTGATCAGGGTGACGACCAACAGCAGCACAAACGTCACGACAACCCTGAAAACAACGATCCCGAGCTCGGGCCAGGTCACTGGCCCACCACCGTCACCCGGACCACAGGGTCTGCCCCCAGCGATGTAGCGCCCTGCTGGTTGAACGGAACAAAGACAACCCCGGGAGGAGTGCCCTCGTCGAGGACACAGGTGTACTCACCTTCCCCACGATTGGTCACGACCTTGACGGCGTGGCCGTCCTGGGCGCCGATCGTCGGGGCATCCCCCGGATTGAGATGAGCAACAGGACCCGGGGCGAGTTTGTGGAGCGATGGAGAGTGCTGGAGCCGAACCCCGTTGTCGTACATGACCCTGCCGACATGGAGGGTCAAGGGTGCCTTTGGAGCCTTGGAGCCCTGAAGAGCGACCGGTATGTGGTTGATCGCCTGGGCGCCATGGATGGGAACGACAACGCCGTCGCGGTGATCCCATTCGACGGTGTCCCAGGTCAGATCCTCATAGGCCGGAGATACCGTGGCGATCTCCTTGGCAATGGTTTCAGCAGTTGCGAGACCGAGTGAGACACCCATCCGGGTCGCAATGTCATCGAGGATCGCCCAGTCGGGTCGCGCTTGACCTGGAGCGGGCCGAATCTGGTTGACCTTCTGCACCCGTCCCTCGACATTGGTGACGGTTCCCTCTTTCTCCGAGAAACCGGAAGCCGGCAAAATGACGTCGGCATGTCGATTCGAATCATTCAAGAACAGATCGATGGCGATTACATACTCGGCGGCGTCTAGACCATCGATGGCCACCAACGGATCAGGTAGGTCGCTGATCGGATCGGCGCCGACCAACACCAAGCCTCTGACATCACCGGAGTCCAGCCCTTGGAGAATCTGGCGGGTGTCTCTGCCCGCGACGACAGGAAACTCACCCCACGACGCCGCAAGATTGGCGCATCCGGTCGAGTCGAGACCGACCCTGCCCGGCAACAAATCGGGGGCGAGCCCCATGTCAAGAGCTCCATAGGTGTTGGCGCGGCTGTTCAGCGGCATCAGCTTGGTGTTGCCGGCTTTCTGCCGAACCAGGGCAGCCACCGACTCGGCTAACTGTGGCCCGTCGGCATGACTGGCAATGCCAACCAAAGCCACCACCTTGTCGACGGCAAGCGCCTGGCTGACTTCGGGATGATCGCCATTCGCCAGCTCGTCGAGCAATTCATATCCACCCCCGGGCCGGTAAATGAGCTTATGGCTGGCCCGGTCATCGAGCCCGGTCACTCGCGGGTGGATCACAACGAGGGTCGCGCCCAATTCCTGCACCGCCCGTCGCACCCGCAAATACAAGGTGGGGTGTTCTTCCTTGAGGTCTTGCGCCCAGACAACGATGGTGTCGGCGTCGTCGAGGTCGTCAATTGTGGCCCGATCCACCGAAGCACACAGGAAGTGAGATGCAAGGGCATCGTCAAGACGAGCGTCGACATTGTTGGTTCCGAGAGTCACCCGGGCAAACTTGGAGATGGCGTAGGCATCTTCGTTTGTGCCCTGGGCTCCACCGATGACCGCGAGGGCCTTTCCCCCGTCTTCGTCCTTGATCAGATCGAGACGGCTGGCCGCAATGTCGATTGCCTCGGTCCAACTGACCTCTACCAGTTCGCCACCCCTCCGAACCAGCGGAGTGGTCAGACGTTTCTCGGATCGCAGGTATTCGAACCCGAATCGTGCCTTGTCTGAAAGCCAACCGTGATTGGTGGCGTCGTTGTCAACTCCTGTGTAGCGGAGTACCTCGTTCTGACTGGCATGGATCTCGATCCGGGGATGTGCGGTGTCCTGGAGGGACGAGCTCTCGACCTTCTGAAGATCCCACGGCCGCGCCCTGAACCGATATGGCTTCGCAGTGAGGGCGCCTACCGGGCATATCTGGACGGTGTTCCCCGAGAAATAGGACGAGAACGGCAGATCCGGGAAGGTGTTGACTTCGGTCGTATTGCCCCGGTACTGAAACTCGATCAGCGGGTCACCCGAGATCTCTTCGGAGAACCGCGTGCATCGAGCACACAGAATGCAGCGCTCCCGGTCGAGCAAAACGAGTTCTGAGATCGGGATCGGCTTCTCGTATGAGCGCTTGATCTCGACGAACCGGCTTTCACCGGGCCCGTAGGCGAGAGCCTGATCCTGCAGCGGGCACTCACCGCCCTTGTCACACACAGGGCAATCCAGGGGATGATTGGCGAGAAGAAACTCGAGGATCGCCTCCTGAGCCTTCTTTACCTCTTCGCTCTCGGTGTCGACAACCATCCCATCCGAAACCGAAGTCGTACAGGCGGTCACCATCATCGGGCCTCGGGGAGTCTCGATCTCAACGAGACACATGCGGCACATCCCGACAGGGTTCATCCGCTCGTGCCAGCAAAACCGCGGGATGTAGGTGCCCTCGTCCTGTGCCGACTTGATCAGGAGCTCACCAGCGGGGACCTGGCTGTCGACACCGTTGATGGTGATGGCGACCAGGGTGGGCTCTGAACTCACTGTGATTCGCCTGCCACGCGATCCCCTTCGGACGCGCCCGGGCCAGAAGATCGCCCGTCCCCGGAGGATCCTTCCTCGCGTAGCGAGCGGGGGGTCTGGGGGGTCGCCCCCCCAGATTTCAGGGGACACCCTCCGTTGGCAACGTGGGAGTCGACCTCGTCGCGGAAATAGTCCCTGAGGGCCATTATCGGAGAGACCGCCGATGGGCCGAGAGGGCAGATCGTCGTCATCTTGGGCGGCCAGGCAAGACCGATGCTGATGCCATCGGAAACGTCAACGAGAAGATCGAGGTCAACCGCCCGGCCTTGGCCCTCCTCGATGCGTCGCAAGATCATCTCCAGCCAGGTCGTCCCCTCACGACAGGGGGTGCACTGACCACACGACTCGTGTGAGAAGAACCGAACCACCCGTTCGGCCGCCCTGACCATGCAGGTGTCCTCGTCCATGACGATGACAGCTCCGGAGCCCAGCATCGATCCCGCGGCGGCAGTGGCGTCCTTGGTGATCTCCAGGTCGAGGTGCTTCTCCGGGATGAACCAGGGAGCCGACGCGCCACCGGGGATCCAGGCTTTGAGTTGCTTGTCGTCGGGGATTCCACCCCCGATTTCGTAGATCAGCTCGCGCCAGGTGATCCCGTGCGCCAACTCGTAATTCCCGGGGCGGGCGACATGGCCCGACAGCGACGTCATGAAGGTGCCGGTATCGGCACTGTCACTTACTTTCGAGTATTCGCCGCCTCCCATCGCCAGGATATGAGGCACGTTCGAGACGGTCTCGACGTTGTTGACGATGGTGGGCATCATGTAGAGACCTTTTGCCGCCGGGAAGTAGGGGGGCTTCAGCCTTGGCTCGCCTCGCTTGCCTTCGAGAGAGTTGATCAGAGCGGTCTCCTCGCCGCAGATATATGCCCCGCCGCCGAGATGAACTGTGACCTCCAGGTCGTAGTCGGAGCCGAAGATCCTCCTGCCGAGGTAGCCCTTCGCATACGCCTCGTCGACAGCGGTCTGGACCCTGCGAGCCGGCTTGGCGTACTCGCCCCTTATGTAGACAAAAGCATGATGAACCTCGTTGGCGATCGAGGTGATGATGATGCCCTCGATCATCTGGTGGGGATCACGCTCCAGGAGCTGGCGGTCCTTGAACGTCCCGGGTTCGGACTCATCGGCGTTGACGACGAGATAGGCGGGTCGTTCCGGGGCCAGAAAGCTCCACTTGAGGCCGGCCGGGAACGCAGCACCGCCGCGTCCAAGTAGACCGGAAGTCTTGATCTCCTCGACGAGCTCGTCGCGGGTCAGTCCGAGGGCCCGTTTGCCCTGTGTGTACCCACCGGTGGACTCATACCTGACAATGGTGTGGGAGTCGCCCGGATGATCGGTCATCCGCCGTGTGACCAACAACGGCGTCGTCACTCCGACACCTCGCTGCCAACGGTGCCCAGGGGCTGAAAGGCCGGGTAGGGGCCGATGGCACCGTGCTCCTCGCTGATGCCCCAGTCGAAACTACGTCTGGATCCAAACAGTTCCTGCATCTCGTCGGAGTTCACCACCTCGGGGCGTGCTCTCTTCAGCCACCGGACCAACTCCCGCGCCTGAGTCGGTGAGACACCTTCGATCAGCTCGTAGTTGACCTGAACGGCGGGAGCACCGCCGCAGGCACCGATGCACTCGACGTGCTCGACCGAGAGC
>JAZFTN010000222.1:0-6985 GCA_036446715.1 Acidimicrobiia bacterium
CGGGCAAGTGGTAGAGATCCCAAACTGCGGCCACTTCGTCCAAATCGAAGCACCCAACACCTACGCCAGCGCCGTGAAAGACTGGCTCCACCACAACCACCTCGCCTAGAAATGGTCAGCAAACCCTGTTCGACTAGCCGCCCATAAGTGCGGCGGTTTAAGAGCTGTATTCGATGTCGCCTGTGAACGTCTCCACGACTGTACTTGGGCTGGGGAGGATCCAAGAGAGGCGCCCTTCACCTTGCAGACCGGCGAAGTCGTCGGAGCTTTCCAGAACACTCCATCTGGAAGTGTCACCGGGGTCATAGATGATGGTGAAAGTCCCCGTATTTGAGCCGGACTCACATGTCATGACATTGTCCTTCTTCCCGAAGGTCTCCGAGTTCATCTGTACCAAGGTTCCGCTGGAACACCCAAGGAGATCAGCGCCGACTGTGACCTCGAAAGTCCCCTGGAGAGGCGATTCGCTTAAATCGACCTCGGTCTTGATGGTGACCGGTCCCGCTGTGGGTGTTGGCTGATCAGCAACCGGCGCTTCCTCAGTGTTCTGAGCGGCAATAATGATCGCCACTCCGATGACGGCGGCCACTCCGGCTGCTATCAGCCAAGGCACTATCGGTCGCCGGGGGTTCTTTGATTCTTTCTGATTGGTGTCTGACTGTGTCATGTCGCTGCTCCTTTGCTCAAGGGTTGCGAGGTAGCTGGCGGTCCCAACCTGGACTAGGTCGATGTCTTCGACGTCAGGCACCGGGTTGGAGTGGGCAAGGGTTGCCATCACATGTTCTTCAGTGATCACCGTCTACCTCCTTTCTGAGCAGCAAGGGGTTTGATCCGTTTGTTTTCCAGGCGGTTGTATTCGCGAGTCACGTTCTTGCGGGCGATGAGTGACCGCTGTTTCACCGCTCCGACACCAATACCCAAGAATGCGGCTATCTCGGCGTGGGAAAGTTCCTCCCACACGGTGAGCTTCAGGATCTCCTGATCGGTTGATTTGAGACGAGACATCGCCCTGAACACTTGGTCGGATGCTTCGGCGGTGATGATGAAATCCTCGGTACTCGAAACCGGTTCGACTCCGACACTTATCAACTTCGCCTCTAGCTTGCGTTGACGAGACCTGCCACGCCACTGAGTCGACAACACCTTGTAAGCCACTGCATAGAGCCAAGCCAGCGCCGAGTCCCCCTCGGGAACATCATCGATTCGACGCCACGTCACCATGAAAGTCTCGGCGACCACGTCGTCAACCCGATCCGGAGAGATCCGTCGAAGACAGTATCCATACACCTGCCGAAAGAACCTTTCGTACACCTCGCCGAAACGGGCGTCACCAGATGTCATCTGCCGGATCCTGCCACGCGAACCGTTCCCATGACCCCTATGTGGCCCCCACACCACAAAGGTCAGCAACAAATCCGCTGACCAAAGCCCACGTCCGGCCATAACCAGGACAAGCAACAAGGGGTTGCGAAGGACGAAACCGGGTCAGGCCAACCCGGAATCGTCCAAACCAGGCCCGCCCATAACGGCTGTAGTCCGCTGCGCTGGAAGCCCGTTCCGAGATCGCTGGCGTTCCCCTCGGCTATGAAGACCGTTGCTCTAACCACTGCTGGATGATGACGGCCACGGTCTCGGCGTCTTCAATGGCTTGATGAGCCTCCTGTGTTGGCACCGGGGCCAGGTCATAGTCGGCGTGGCTGCGACGGTCGTACAGGGAGCGCAATAGGCGACCGGCCCGCTCGTCCACACCTTCCCGTACTACGACGAGCTGACCGAAAGCTGAGATGACTCCGGCGTGTTTCGACCTGGACTCACCAAGACTGAGCAGGGCGGCTTCGGCTGCGTAGAACACGGCGTAGTAGCAGCGGCTAATCGCCTGGGCAGCGAACCCTTCCTTGCTGAGGACCTTGGCGGCGGCAATCTCGTCTCGGCATCGGGCCATGCCCTCCTCTACGGCGCTCACACCACGGTCTTACCGTGCGAACGTGCCTCGATGAGCACCGGCTTGGCTGGATGCTCGAAATCGTCGACGGTCACTGGAAGAGCCGACAGGGTCACTCCGTGCTCCAACGACAGCCGCCACAACAGATCGTCCATCCGGCGCAACTCGTCCCAGGGTGAGCCCATGTCCCGGAGCACCACCAGCAGATCGATATCCGACTCCGGTCCTGCGTCACCCCGAGCATGTGACCCGTACAGCAACACCTGAGCCAACCGATCGCCGTAGAGGCGACGTAGCTCATCCGCTGCAAGCTCGGCCAGGCGCATTGCCCCAAGCGGGCCGACACTCTCGGGCTCCTCGCCAAGACCTGTGATCGCTCGATTCGCTACATCCTCCGCAATGAGCTCGCGGTCCGCCAACCATTCGATCGCTCGTCTTCGCATCCTGCGATCGTGGAAGGAAAACCACTCTTCCCGCAGCTCGTGGAGGTCGAACAGAGTGTCCTTGAACCGACGAAAGGCGCCCCGGCCTTGGAGGGCCCGAAACAGTAGGTCGCTGGCTTGGGCGTCGCCGACCAAATCGGTGAAATCCACCATGTCCTGATAGGCCTCACGAGAATCCTCAGGACCCACCGGTACGAGGTGTCGTGACTCGAACTCCTCAGGATCATCATCGACCGAGCAGTACTCGACGTTTCCCGTCGTCGGATCGAACCACCACGAAGAGTCGTAGGAATGATCCTCGAGGGCCATGACCAGCATGTCGATGTCGACAGACGACAGATCGAGCATCTTCATCTCCTTCATCTCGCCCGATGCCAACAGCGTAATCGGTCCGATCCGTGAGGCTCACATTCTCACCCGTTCCGAAGTGGGGTCGTAGAGCGGTCTGAGCGAGGCGGTGGCCGGATAGCGCCGGTTGACGATTTCAACCTCCCAGATTCCGCTTTCCAGATATGCACGGGTCACTGGTTCTTCTGCCTCGATCATCGCCAGGCCGACCGCGCCACCCAAGGTGAACCCATACGAAGCGGCACGGACGTATCCCACCGGCTCTCCGTTGCGATGTACCACCTCACCGTGGAACATCAGCGGTTCGGGGTCGTCGACCAAGACCTGAACGAGTCGTCGGTTGAGTGGGCGAGCGGCGAGTTGGGCAGCGACCTGGTCCCGGCCGATGAAACCTCCCGGTTTATCCATGTCCACCACAAAACTGAGTCCGGCTTCGACCACCCCGTCGGTGTTGTCGATGTCGTGCCCGTAGTCCCGGTATCCCTTCTCCAAACGAAGACTGCTCAACGCCTTCAACCCGGCGTGACGGAGTCCGAAGTGCTCACCGACTGAAACAAGACGGTCATAGACCTCGACCGCTTCGCGGGCAGATATGTAGAGCTCGTAGCCGAGCTCACCGAGGTAGGTGATGCGGATGCAGAGAACCGTCACCGGGCCGATGTCGATCTTTCTCACAGTGCGAAAGGGGAAACCCTCATTGGAGAGGTCGGCTGACGTGACCGATTGCATCAACTCCCGGGAGCGAGGTCCCTGGATATTGATTTGGGCGCAGTCCTCGGTCACATCCTTGATCGACACCTCCATTCCATCGGTGGTGTTTCGTCGCATCCAGGTCTCGACGTGACGGTGGGCGGTATCGGTGGCGACTACCCAGAAACGACCTTCGTCGAGTTTGGTGACGGTCAGGTCTGCCTCGATGGTGCCTGCCGGGTTGAGCCACTGGGTGTAGGTGGTCAACTCCGGCTCACCGTCGACGCGATTGGCGGAGATGGACTCGAGCAGAGTTCCGGAGTCGGGTCCCTCGACGATGAATTTGGACATGAACGACATGTCCATCAACACCACGCCCCTACGGGCCGCTTCGTGCTCGGCTTGCCAATAGGGGAACCAGTTCTCACGCTGCCAGGAAAGCCGCTCGACGATTGGTTCGGAGCCATCGGGTGCATACCAGTCGGCGCCTTCCCAGCCACTCACCTCCCTGAAGTAGGCGCCCCGGGCGGCGAGGCGGTCGTGAATCGGTGACAGCTTGACGTCTCGTGCGGTCTGTGGTGAACGGTTGGGATAGTGGGCCCGGTAGACCATTCCGAGCGACTCCGCGGTGCGGGCACGGAGATAGTCCGGGTCGGCCTGATAAGAACGCATCCGGTCGATGTTGAAGCCGGTCACGTCGACGTCGGGCGCGCCGTTGACGATCCAGTGGGCGAGCACCCGGCCGAGGCCCCCGCCGATGAGGATGCCAATGGAGTTCAACCCAGCCGCGACAAAGTAGTTCCTCAGCTCGGGAGCTTCGCCAACAATGGGCTGGAGGTCGGGGGTGAAGGCCTCCGGTCCACAGAAAAGCTTGCGAATGCCCGTCTCCCTGGAGATCGGCACCCGTTCCATCGCCCGCTCGATGTAGGGCCCCATGCGGTCCCAGTCGGGTGGAATCTCACCGAAGGCGAAGTCATCGGGCACGCCCTCCACTTTCCACGGAGCGGCATCCGGTTCGAAGAAGCCGATCAGCAGACCGCCTACTTCCTCTCGGTAGTACCCGAACGACGCCGGGTCCTCGATCACCGGCCACGTGTTGGAGATCCCATCGATCTGCTCGGTGATCAGGTAGTAGTGCTCGGCTGCCTGAAGGGGGATACTCACCCCCGCTTTCGCACCAATCTGGCGGGCCCACATCCCGGCGCAGTTGACCACGTACTCGGCATCGATGACACCCTGGTCCGTCTCGACGCCGATCACCGTGCCCCGCTTCTCGACGATCCCTGTGGCGGCCACGTTCTCGATGATCGACACGCCGAGTTTCCGGGCACCGGCCGCCAGGGACATGGTGACATCGGCCGGGTTGGCCCGTCCGTCACCCTCGACGTAGAAGCCGGCCAGAACATCGTCGGTCCGGGCGAGAGGAAACATCTGAGCAACTTCTCTTGCGGAGATCTCTTGAACGTCGACGCCACAGAATCTGTTGAAGGCGGCGACCCGCCGATACTCCTCTAGCCGGTCGGTTTCGGTCGCCAATTCGATGAATCCGACCGGCAAGAACCCGGTCGCCAAACCTGTTTCGGACTCGAGCCGACCGTAGAGGTCTCGTGTGTACCTCCTCATCTCGGTCGATGTCTTGGACGAAGATCCGAAGGTGACGATCAGTCCCGCGGAGTGCCAGGTCGTGCCTGAAGTGAGCCGGTTCCGCTCTAAGAGAATCACGTCGGTCCAACCCATATGTGCCAGGTGATAGGCCACACTGCAACCGATGACTCCGCCGCCGATGATGACCACCCGGGCCCTATGAGGCAGGGGGCGACTCATAATCAGGAAGTAATCGGGGCAGAGGAACGGCTTCTCACGCTGGGTCGGAAGTTACTGACTCGCGCTTGCCGTTGCGCGTAGGGTCGGTATTGGCGCGAGGTAGTCGATTGGGTGATGTCCGCTTAGTAAAGGGCTCGTGTCCGTTGGCCTGTCAGGACACGTGTTCGTGGGTAGCCCACGTCGAGGATGACCGAGTTGTCAAGGTGGTGGGGGCCAAGGAGCATCCGTTCACCCGGGGGATTCTGTGCGCGAAGGTGAAGGATTATGAGCAGCGGACCTATGCCGAGGACCGGCTGTTGTATCCCTTGACGAGGTCATCATTGGCATTTCATCACCGAAGCCAGAAAACGCCACGGTGCTCGGATTGTGGTGATCGACCCGATTCGCACCCGCACCGCCAAGGCCGCCGATGAGCACATTGCGATCAAGCCCGGAACCGACTCGGTTTTGGCCCTGGGGATGGCTCATGTTCTCGTCGCCGAGAGGTCAGGCCAAATTGAGCATGCTCGGGAATGGGCAACCGATGTCGATGAGTATCTGGCCGAGGTCGCAGCATGGCCACCCGGCCGCGTAGCCGAAGTATGCGGTATTGACGAAGATGACGTGATCCGGCTGGGTCGTGAGTTCGGGGCCGCGTCGCCTGCCGTTATCCGGTCCGGGGTTGGACCGCAACAATCGGTGAACGGTGAGGCATACCTACGAGCGATCTCCGCCTTGGCGATACTCGGCGGACACTGGTCCAAAACCGGTGGAGGTCTGTTCGCTGAGGCTTACCCCGAATTCGACATCGGCGCTGCCGCAGGTTCCGACCTCGTGAAAGGTGATCCGAGACAGCTCGACATCGCACGTCTGGGGCCCAACCTGGCAGACCCTGCTCTTTCCCCACCTCTGAAAGGCCTCATGGTGTGGAACATGAACCCGGTCGTGGCTCTGCCCGAGTGGTCTGTCACACAAATGGTGTCAGGGAGACCCGGCAATCATTTGTAAGACGGGCCACTAGACGGCGGCCCCGCACAGCCAAACCCTCAGGTGCGCCGAGCGTTTCTACAGATAATCCGCCACTGGGGAGCGAGGTCGAGATCTCTTCGCTCCGCAGGGCACTTACAATGCTCCATTCTCAACACGAGGTTGGGGTTGGTGGCACCTCATATCGATCCAGGCATCGAGCACGACGCCTGCGGCGTCGGGTTTATCGCTGCCCTCGACCGTGCACCTTCCTACCGGATGACCCGTCTGGCCGTGGAGTGTTTGCAGAGACTCGACCATCGCGGTGCTCGTGCCGCCGACGGCACAGGAGATGGGGCAGGTCTGCTCACTCAGGTCCCCCATATGCTGATTCGTCGGGAGCTCGGCGGCCATCGGCTGGACCTTCCGGCTGAGCGTATTGGAGTTGTGATGTGCTTTCTTCCTCCGATGGAGGCGGCTCTTTCGCGGTCTCTGGTCACCGAGTCGTTGGAGGCCGAGGGGATCCGGGTCTTGTTGTGGCGTTCGGTGCCGATCGATCCTTCGGTGCTTGGTGAGCACGCCCGGGATGTGCTGCCGTTGATTGAGCAGGCGATCGTCACCGGCGACGTCGAGGGAGCCGAGTTCGATAGGACCCTTTATCTGGCTCGTAAGCGAATCGAGCGTGAGGCGATTCCTGGTCTTTCGATCCCGTCGGCTTCGGGCCGCACCGTCGTCTATAAGGGCTTGTTCACGGCGAGCAACATTGCGGGGTTCTATTGGGATCTGAGAGATC
>JAZFTN010000223.1:0-4096 GCA_036446715.1 Acidimicrobiia bacterium
CGACGAGGTCAAGACGCCGTTCTCATTCAAATTGATGATCGTGCTGGTCGTGCTCTACCTGGGGTGGCGGTTCATCCAGGGGATCGTCTGGTTGGTCGACTGGATCTCATGATCATCGGAGGACGTGCGACTGGCCGCTCAGACGATCACCCATATCGCAACGGCTAGGGCGATTCCGATGGCAATGGCCAGCATCACGGTCACACCGGTTCTAGTGAAGAGGGCACCGAAGACGCGAGCGGAATGACGGTGCCACCGCGAAGGGGCGCTGGAACTGCCCCGCAAGGACTCCAGATCCGGCTTGTCGGACATTCTGTTGAGAGGCTGGTCGTGCTTCATGAAAAAACCAATCCAGATATCACCAGAAACGGTAGCCGCACACTCAGAGAAGGCTTCGCGTGGTGAGAACGATCATCAACGTGAGAATGATTGTTCCAACGATGATTACCAGAATCCCTGACCACTTCAGCTCAGGTGGTCGCTGTCGAGGTGCCCCAGCCCAACGCTCGCCGTCCCAATGACGCTGGAGGTCGCGATTGCCGTCAGGATCGTCGTACCAGCCGGGCTCCGAAGGTGTTTCTGAGGGTGGCATTCCGGGTGAATGCTAACGACGCTGTCAGGAGCGCCGGTCTGCATCGCCGTCGAGGTCCGTGACTGACCTACCTTCAGAAACAACCGAGAACGTCATCTGACAGCTCTGGTCCGTACATACCTGCCGGTAACGGGTAAACGTTGCAGCAAGGAGGCCCGTACCGGTTCTCTGACGATCAGCTCTCCGCCGGCGGCCGTAAGCAGTCCTCGAGCAGACTCGAGGACTTCGTTCGATACCGCGAAAACCCAACCTTTCCTGTTCCAACGCTCCAACCAGGCCTCGACGCTCGGATAATGCTCGAACATGTCGAAGAATCGCCGCTCTATCGTCTCAAACACGCTCTCGTTTTCGAGCTTGGTGAGACATGCCCTCGACTCCACAATCTCACGGATGTCTTGTTCCTGTTCAATTTCTCCGAGGCTGTGAACCCGGTTCTCCTGCCAGACCTCGAGGCGGCTGTTCACCGGCTGAGGATGAACGTCGAGCAGAACTCCGTTATCTCGCAACGAGCGATGGATTCGTCTCAGGGCGTGCACGACGCCCTCGAGCGGAATGCATCACAACGAGTAAGAGAGGACAGCCACACCAAAGCCGTCCCTAGGGATGGCCGCTTCGTTGATGTCCTCCGCCTTGAAAACGACCTTGCCTCGAAGCTTTCGCGGAGTGGCGTTGCTCGCCTTGTTGATCGCCTCCTCGTTGGGATCAAGAGCGAGAACCGACGCCGCCCTTTCGGCGTAACGCCATGTCATCCGCCCGTCCCCGCAGCCCACCTCCAGCACGTCTTGACCCGAAAAGTCAACGAGATCATGGATGGCGTCGACCTCATGGCCTTCAGGATCGATTGACACGTCCACCGTTCCTCCAGTTCATCGGTGGTGGTCGGGATCGACCACCACAAGCAGCACCCTATTACGTGGAGAGTTGTGATAGCTGTTGAAACGCCTCGACAACAGCGAAGGAAGCGAACCCCTAAGACGCACAAGTGCCTGATTGATGATGTGGGGGTTGTGGGACGTCGGGTTCGCTATGTGCGCTCCGGTCGCGACCAGTTACAGATCGGGGAGCATCACGAGGACCATCTCCAACTCCGAAAAGCTCGTGACGCGGTTTCTCGCCCTCAGTCAAGAAGGGTGACGTCGCTGATGGGCGGTGCCTTCCGAACTCCTGACCTAGGCCTCTGAGCCGCCCAGGGCGCCGTCATGTTCGGTTTCGGTTGCCCTGGAAAGAGTCGGGACTTGGTGGTCGGGCTGGGGTTCGAATTCACACAACGGAGAGGTTCGAGGGTGCGCTATCGACGATGGTTCGGATATTTGACTGCGATTCTGCTTCTGGCGGTGGCCTGCGGGGGTGATACGCCTACGGCGGGACCGGTCACCATCGAGACCGACATCGCCGATCTAAGCCTGGATCCACCGTTTTGGTTTGGGTTGGGTGGTGTCGAACGGTTTTTGCGTGTTGTGGAGACCGGTGAGGGTGTGCCGCACCGGGAAGGCAGCCATGGGTTGGTCGGTGTGAGGCGTTTGGGGTCTTGTCCATCGTGTGGTGGCATGGCTCCGCCGCCGGGGTCTCCTCCAGCGGGTATGCCCCCTTTTTGGCCTAGGGGCCTGGCGGTTAGCAGAGTTGGGGGAGGGCTCTGAGCCGGTTGAGAATCCGGGTGAATCGTCGGGCCCAGGGCCAGTTGGCGGGGAGTCGTAGGGTGA
Source organism: Acidimicrobiia bacterium (assembly GCA_036446715.1). Classification (GTDB taxonomy): domain Bacteria; phylum Actinomycetota; class Acidimicrobiia; order Spongiisociales; family ZC4RG35; genus SZUA-217. Next base: position 2,293 of record JAZFTN010000223.1, read on the forward strand.
TCCGTCCTGCCCGGTTGACGAGCCGTCCGGGAATCGAGATGAGATGGGTGCGGAAGGTTCGGGCGACGGTGAGCCGGTCACGAGTGGTGGGGTCACCGAGATGGCTGGTCCAGCGGATCAGGTTGTGGGCCAAGACAGCACAGGCGAGCCAGGCTCCGTTGGCGGAGAAGTCCCCGGAGGGGACGTGGGAGAGGCCGGCTCCTTCTTTGAGGTCTCGGATTGCTAGTTCGACGACTGCGTGTTGACGATGTTCACCGTCGACGAGGACGGCTGGTTCGCAGCGGTTGGTGACAAAGACGTGGTATCGCCAGTCGGGCCACAGGGTGGCCTGGTCTCCGGTGAGGCGGGTACGACGGACGATGAGACGAACCGTGATGGGTGCGAGCCGGTGGTGGCCGCGTCCTGTCGTGTATGCACATGATGCGACCTCGGCTTCACCACCATCAGGGTAGGTGATTGAGATCCATGCCCCATCTGGGATCTGTTCGATCCCCGAACGGATCGAAGGGTTGAGGTTGACGGTGATCGAATAGACGGTTTTGAGCCGTTCCAGGGTGGTGATGAGCTGCCGGGACCAAAACCCGGCGTCGGCCCGCACCAGAATCTGGCCTCTGGCTCCCGCCCGCCGGACCCGAGCAATCAGCTCCTCGACGAACCGGTTCGCTCCTTTCTGGCTGGATCCTTTGCGGAGCCGGGCGTGGAGGATCTCCCCGGTGTCCGCCCGGGAGGCGATCAGCGGGTGGTATCCCTTCTGGTTGGTGTATCCGTAGACGGCGCCCTGTTTCTGATATCCGAACACTTCGGTGATCGTCGAATCCAAATCGACGACCAGCCGACCGTTGCCGGGACCGGCACCCAGATCCCACACCCGCCGGAGGGTTTCGGCGATCACCCGGTCCAACTGGCGGACATGGCCGAAGGTGAACGACCGGAGGAACGTCCCCAACGTTGAGGGAGCGACCACCCGAAACGGCAGCACCCGGCGGGTGTCCCCAGCCCTCAGCATGTCCACATGGTCGATATGAGATCCGCCCGCCACCAACGTGTGCACCAGGGTCAGGATCTTCCGACCCGGATGAGCGCCCCCGACCCTGTCCGTCAGCCTGACCGTCGCATCGATCAGCCGTTCCAACCCCAACCGGGAAGCCAGGGTGGCCACCATCACCAGCCCGGCGTTGGCTACCAAACCCGGCTCGTCGTAAACCACCTCGATGCGGTCAATGTTCTGCGATACTGTGCCCACTGAAAGTGCCTCCCGATCCTGGGTCAATGTCGTGCCCTAACAGCATCATTGTCCCAGGTCAGGGGGCATTTATCGGGTTAATCCACGCTAGTTATAGAAGCGAAACGGTGTATCCAGGCTAAGAGCCGCCCATAACCGGGGCATTATGTAGCTTCCGTCGTTCACGCATAAGTGTTATGTGCGGCTAGTGAGCGTGGAGACTGCCCACGATCTTGTACTCAGCGTGGGTTGGGTCCAAGCCGGACGCTTCGAAGACAAGGTATGCCGGGTGTGACCTCTCTTCGCTAATGGCACGGTCATGATGACCAGAACTCTCCCATATGGCGGCGATCTGGACGACGCCTTCCGCTTCGGTGAGATAACAGTTGATCAGACCATCTGGGCGTGTTCCGACCACAAGGTCGGACCAAGCACCGAACACGTTGGCATTGGTTGCCTCGTCTACCTCCGCGTGGGCGATCGACAGGATCATTATTCCTCCAGCTCGTCGGGTGCTCGCCATCGTACTGAACGAGCACGGTGCCACACCGGGAGCACCCGTCTACGCCACCCATAAGTGCC
>JAZFTN010000224.1:0-6947 GCA_036446715.1 Acidimicrobiia bacterium
TGTACTTCCCCAGGGGGTCCACCCAGTCGGCCCCAGAACCTTCGAATCCCTCAAGCGACAATGCATCGGAGCGATCAAACATGTTGATCTCATGCATCAGATTCTCAAGGGTCCCACCGAATTGCCAACCGTGGTCGGTGGGGTAGTAGTAGTGCGGTGACACGAAAACCGGATAGCCGGAGGCCTTTGCTGCCTGCATTAGCTGTTCCAGGTGCTCCACCGTCCGATTCTCGGTGACACTCTCACCTACTAACTCCCAAGTAACCCCATCAGGACTCAGAAAATCGTTCTGCGGATCAGTGATTACAACCGCAGTATTGCTGACGTTGAAGTCCATTTTCATCTCCCTTGGCCCGGCTAGGGCATCGTCACTCGAGTTTCCAATCGACCCGGCCGAGCATACGCCGATCGACTCGGGGCGGGTCAAAACATTGTCGTGCAAACGTCGACATATCCCTCACCATCGACCATCTACGACAAGGCGCTCATAGCGGCACTTATGGGCTACCCGGGAGCGAGTGGCTTCCGCCCCAAAGGTCGTTCATTTATTGCTGAAACGGCGTTTCTGTCGTTGGCGTCTAACTGGGCTGGGCCACAACCCGAATATAGGGAAGGGGTGATTCCCAGCCGTCGGGATATCGTTTCGCGGCCTCATCGTTGGAGACTGACGGCAGAATGATCACGTCTTCGCCCTGAGTCCAATCAGCCGGGGTAGCCACCTGATTGTTAGCCGTCAATTGACATGAATCCAGCAGCCTAAGAATCTCGGTGAAATTGCGACCCGTGCTCATGGGGTAAGTCAATGTCGCTTTGATCTTCTTGTCAGGCCCGATGATGAACACCGAACGGGCAGTCGCGTTATCAGCCGCTGTCCTCCCATCAGACGTATCCCCGGCGTCGGCCGACAACATATCGTAAAGCTTGACCACCTCAAGACCAGGATCGCCTATCAGCGGATAGGTGACTGCATGGCCTTGAGACGCCTCAATGTCGGCGGACCAGGCCTTATGGTCACTGACCCCATCGACACTGATTCCTATGATCTTGCAGCCTCTCTTGTCGAACTCAGGTTTGAGACCGGCAACCGAACCCAACTCGGTAGTGCACACCGGGGTGAAGTCCTTTGGATGGGAGAACATCAACGCCCAACCGTCGCCGATCCACTCGTGGAAGCTGATCGTGCCTTGGGTGGTTTCCGCCGTGAAATCGGGTGCCACATCGTTGATTCGTAGAGACATCGGGAACTCCTTTCGCTCGCCTCTGTTAGATGCTCCGACCCTATCAGGCGCTCCGGGCTGGCGTCGCCGGGGGAACCATCAATTGACAGGTGTGAGACTGTTTCTCTCGACGAGTCCACCGCTTCGTTGCCATTCGGGGTAGCCGTCTTCGAGCCGTCGGGCCGTTCGTCCTCTGGCGAGAAGGGTGCGGACGGCCTGGTCGGCGTACACGCAATAGGGGCCTCGGCAGTAGGCGACGATCTCCCGATCTGTCGGAAGCCGGGGGAGCAGCTCATCAAGTTGGTCGGGTGGGATCGGAATGGCTCCGACAATGTGCCCGGTTTCGTATTCGGTTCGGGGCCGCACGTCAATGAGGGTCGTCTGGTCTCGTTGAAGCCGCTCTTGGAGCTCGCGGCGGGTGATGGTCGTGATCTCGGTGCGGTCTCCGAGGTAGGCCTGGGCGAGTCGGTCGATGTCATCGAGATGCCCTTTTGTGACGTCGCGTAGCGTGGCCCATAGGTCGTATACGCGCTCGTCCGTTAGGCGGTAGTAGATGCGTGTGCGGTCTCGGCGAGTGCTGACCAGTCCGGCACGGGCGAGCGTCCGGAGATGGTGCGAGGTGTTCGCGACGCTCTGGTCGATAGCGTTGGCGACGTGTTCGACCCTCCTCTCGCCCTGGGCGAGCAGTTCGATGATCTCGGCCCTACGGCCGTTAGCCATCGCCCCGGCTACCACGGCCAAACCATCGAAGAGTGCGTCCTTGGCGGGACGTTGTCCTATCGTCGACTGTGTGATCACCGTGCCTCCAGCATCGCTCGAAATCGTAACCCGTATTCAAAGGAATGTTTGACAATAGATAACAGTTCTCCGTATGGTAATCAAGTCCACCTTTGAATATGAGGGAGTCTCTTCTTGGACATCGTGCCGATCGTCGATACCGGACTGGGAAACAGCAGTTACATCGTCGATCTCGGCGACGGCGATGCTCTCGTTGTCGACCCGGAACGGGATCCGTCGCCCTATCTCGAGGCGACCGAGCAACAAAACCTGCGGTTACGGTTTACCGTCGAGACCCACCTCCATGCCGACTTCGTCTCCGGTAGCCGCGAACTCATCGCAGAGGGAGCGTCGCTGCTTGCCCCCGCGGGGAGCGACTTGTCTTTTGACTATCGCCGACTCGACGACGGCGACGAGGTCGACATTGGTGGGTTGACCCTTCGAGCCATCGCCACCCCTGGGCATACTCCGGAGCACCTCGCATACCTATTGTTGGATGATGCCACACCGCTGGCGCTGTTCTCGGGTGGGACGCTCATGGCGGGCGGCGTCGCCCGCACCGACCTGCTTTCACCTGACCTGACCGAGCCGCTGGCACGGGCCGCGTACCGTTCGATCCGGGACCGGATTCTGGTACTCCCCGACGACCTGCCGGTGTACCCGACCCATGGGGCCGGATCGTTCTGCTCCGTTGCACCCACCGGGGAGAGGACAACAACGATTGGGAGGGAGCGGCGCTCGAATCCGCTCCTGCAAGTCGCCTCGGAGGACGACTTCGTGGTGGCCCTGCTCGGCGGGCTGAGGTCCTACCCGGCCTATTTCGGCCGGATGCGGGATCTCAATCGCGCCGGACCTGCCGTCTACGGCGCAGACCCGCCGGTCCTGCCTCTCCTCTCACCGGACGAAGTTGCGACGCTCCAAGCCGGTGGTGCCGCAGTCGTCGACGCCCGTCCGATCGAACGGTATGCGGCCGGTCACATACCGAACTCGGTCTCGATCGAACTGCGGGGCCAATTCGGCACCTGGCTGGGGTGGCTCGCAGACCCGGATCGCCCCATCGTCATCGTTGTCGACGATGACCAGGACACAACGAATCTGGTGTGGCAGACCCTCAACGTCGGCTTCGAGCCGCCGAAAGGGCGACTCGCGGGTGGGATCAGCGACTGGCGCGCCGCCGGTCGGCCCGTAACACAGACCGACCTCATCCCAGCGGCGGGTGTCAGCGCCGACCGGACGATCGTCGACGTCCGACAGTTCTCCGAATGGGAGACGGACCACGTCGCGGGCGCGATTCACATCGAACTCGGTGACATCGCCGCACAAGCGACTCATCTCGAAGGTGACATACAGCTCCATTGCGGTCACGGTCAGCGGGCGATGACCGCCGCCAGCCTCCTAGAACAGGCCGGTGTCGAGGCACTGGCAGTCACCACCGGCGGACCGAGGGAAGTGACTGCTGCCCTTGCCGGCAAAGGATGACGGCAACGACCGGAGACAACATCCGGCTAGGCATACGCGCCAACCTGGCCCAGTTCACGCTGTTGGTTGTGGTCAACGCCTTGGTGGGTGGGATGTTGGGCCAGGAACGTACCGTTCTTCCGCTGCTCGCCAAAGACGAGTTCGGTCTCACCGGAATTACCGTCGCGCTGACCTTCATTGTCGCCTTCGGGCTGGTGAAGGCGGCCACCAACTTCGTGGCTGGGACGTTGTCGGATCGGCTCGGCCGCAAGCCGATACTCGTCGCCGGATGGCTAATCGGGCTCCCGGTTCCGCTGCTGCTGATTTGGGCGCCCGTCTGGGGCTGGGTGGTGTTCGCCAACGTGTTGCTCGGGATCAACCAAGGCCTTACCTGGTCAACCACGGTGATCATGAAGATCGACCTGGCCGGGCCCAAACAGCGCGGGTTGGCGATGGGACTCAACGAAGCCGCCGGGTATATGGCCGTGTCGGTCACCGCCCTGCTCACCGGGTACATCGCCGCACGAACCGGGTTGCGACCCGAACCGTTCTACCTGGGTATCGCCTACGCGGCTCTAGGTCTCGGATTGTCGACCTTCGCTGTGCGAGAAACCCGCCAATACGCCGCCTACGAGGCAGCCAATCACCAAGCCGACGACGACGACCTCGACGAGGATCTCTCCACGCGGGAAGTGTTCGTCCAAACGAGCTTTGCGGAGCCGTCGCTCTCGTCGGCAAGCCAGGCGGGACTCGTCAACAATCTCAACGACGGCATGGCCTGGGGTCTGCTACCACTGTTCTTCGCCGCGGCCGGAGTCTCGTTGGGACGCATCGGTGTGCTGGCGGCCATCTACCCGGCGGTGTGGGGTCTCGGACAGCTCGTCACCGGCGCCTGGTCCGACCGTGTCGGGAGGAAACGTCTCATCGTGGCCGGGATGTGGACCCAGGCAGTGGCTATTGGCCTGATCGCTAGCGGGGAGGGGTTCGCCATGTGGGTGTCGGCAATGGCCCTCCTCGGGGTCGGGACCGCTCTCGTTTACCCCACACTCCTGGCAGCGGTCGGCGACGTCGCACATCCCCGCTGGCGGGCCTCCGCCGTCGGGGTCTACCGTCTGTGGCGCGACACCGGGTTTGCTGTCGGTGCTCTCCTCACCGGCATCATCGCCGACCTCATCGATCCACCTGCTGCTATCTGGACGGTCGCCTTCCTCACCGCCGCTTCCGGCGCCCTGGTCGCAGTCCGGATGCGAGAGACCCACCAGCCGCTCGCCCGCTCCCAGTGAGTTGGCCTCTGGGTGGCGTCGGCACCGCCGTTGCCCGCCAACCCCGAGACACACTCTCGCGGACCAAATGCGGACCACAGGTAGTCGCGCTCACAGCTTTCTAGCCATAATCCCTTACAACACAGCGGGTTTTTCGCGCGCCCGGCAGGACTTGAACCCACAACCTTCTGATCCGTAGTCAGAGAGATGCCGTCCCAGCCGAGGTCGTCGCGACCCTATTCGTAGTGACCAGATGACAACTCTCTGAAACCCCATGGAACCCAGCTCCTGAATATGACCCCATGGAACCCAACCAAATACACCCGGCCGGTTAGCGGCTATCGAGGTCTATCGGCGTATTGGGGAGCAGGGTGGTGTTGGGCTTGGAAGGGTCACTGGAACACCAGGACAGTATCTCTCAGGCATGTGGAAATCGGTGGTCGGCCCGAGGGGCGTTCCAGGTTTTCGGAGCCTAGGAGAGTGCCGTCCTGTGTCTTGGTGCGACATGTATCTCGGTGTTCTGTCGCCGGGCTCCGCCTGAGACCTCGTGATGGATGTTCGCGGCCCGCTGGGAGGACACCCGGAGGACACCTCGAGAGGCCGAGAAGAGATGGGTTTGGGCGTCAGGTCGTCGGGGAGCCCGTCGCAACGGAGTTCCGTGCCCGGATGGTCACCGAAATGGCCGTTGGCCCACCAGGGTGTGGGCCTCGTGGCGATTGCAGACGAACCTGCGCGTCGAACACCAGCACTGCTCTCAGACGTCAAGCGCCCGTCGACTTCCATGCGTCGCGCAGCTTGACGGTCCCGCCGGTCCGAAGCAACGCTCCTGTGTAGACACGTGAGCCAACCCATACGAGTAGGACGATGCTGGCCACGATCAGCGCTATCGAAAGCGCGACCTCCCAAGGTTGTGCGGTGCCAAGCGCTGTTCGCATCGGCATGATCATGGGGGTCCAAGGGGGAAAGAAGGACCCGTATCTGACGATGGCCAGGTCCGGATTCGCGACTGCTAGTTGGGAGATGAAGAAACCGGGGAGGATGAAGATGGCTGGCAGCAGTAACACACCTTGCAAGTCCTCTTGGCGCGAGACGGTGGCACCGACCGTCGCGTACAGGAACGCGTACAGCGTGTAGCCGAGGAGGAACCAGAAGACGACCGCTGCCACGATCGCGGCCCCGATGCTTCCGAGCGGAACACCCTCGAGATCGATGATGTTGACAGCAACCAATGCTGCGGCGGCCAGGACCAGCAGCTGGACCAGTGCTAGAGCGCCGATGCCGACGACCTTCCCGACGAGAACCTGGGACGCCTTTACCCGAGCTAGAACGATTTCGACCACCCGGTTCTGCTTCTCCTCGACCGTGCCCATGGCCACGAACTGGCCGAATGTCAAGATGGTCACAAAGAGCACCAGCGTGCCGGCAAAGGCAGCAACGCGGCGCGGTCTGTCTTCGGGGTCGGGGGCGACGAGGGTGCGGACAGTGAGCTGCTCCGGTTCGTTGAGTTGCCGCATTTCCTCTGGGGTAAGACCGAGATCCTCCATCAGAACGATCCGGGCGCGCGAGTTGACCGAGTCGGTGACGACCTGCACTACGACCAACGCCTCTTTCTCGTTGAACACGATGCTGGTTCCGTCCACGAGTAGCGCATCGACCGTTCCTTGCTCGAGGTCGGCTTCGGCAGCAGCCAGCGAGTCATAGCGAGTGATCTCGATTTGCTGCTCCGAGAGCGCCGCTCGCGCTGTAAGACCTTCTTCGATTCCCGCCGGCTCGGTGCCCACAATTCCGATACGAATCGGTTCCGGGTCGTCAGCGAAGAGGGAGACGGCAGGCCCGATCGCAATGATGACCAGCGCGATCACACCCGTCGCCACCAGGAACACCTTGCTCTTGGCCCTCGTGACGAACTCCCTCTTGGCGAGCAACATCGTCTGGGTCCAACGGTTCATTTTCCAACCGCCTCTCGAAACAGGTCGGAGAGCGACGGGGGCTCAAACGAGAAGCGATCGACGCGTCCTGCCGAGCTGGCAGCCGCCAGGATCTCACCCACCGGCGCATCGCTCTCGACGAGGGTATGGCGTCGACCGAGGTCATCGGTGACGACGCGGCCTCCCGAATCTGGCACCCAGTGATCCCCGTTGACCACGATGTCGAGGCGTCGCGTGGTTGAGTCGGCCTTCAGATCATCCAAGGCGCCGCTGAGCACCACTCGCCCTCGGTTGATGATGGCGAT
>JAZFTN010000225.1:0-3638 GCA_036446715.1 Acidimicrobiia bacterium
GTGGCACTCCCACATGCCCGGCATCACCGTGTCGGTGACGACAATGTCGGCGTCGGGTGTCTGCGGAGCGGTGTCCGCCGGGCCGGCGTAAGAGATCGCTGAATCGTCAAAGATGACCACCCCGTTGTCCACCACGTCGCCACGGCCGGGGATCAGGCGTGTTGCTTCTATTCGTGTTGTCATCAAACGACTGCCTCCACAGGTGACTTCGTCGTTGCCTGGAGACCACCGCACGCCACAAAGCCCGTGATGGTGACGGTCGGCACGTCCTCTTCAGCGGTGGTTCTGGTGTTGTCCGACCAGCCCCCCATGAACATCTTCCCTTCGAACCTGACACGCCATCCTTCGGGAACGACGAGGCTCACTCCGCCCATGATGACGGCGAGGTCGATCCGGATTCCGGTCGGGGCAGGTTGGGTCTTTCTCAGGTCGAGAAGGACACCCCCGAACATCGCCAAAACCTTTCCCCCATAGAACGGGTCCGCCGAAGAGACCAGCTCCTTGCCTTCGAGGATGGCAACCAGGTCGATCTCCTCGGTTTCGACGTCTGCGCTCGACTCGAGCAAGACCTTGGCCGCCAGTGCTGCCCCGATAGCGCCGACGAAAGCGAATCGGATGACTTTGAATATGAAACTGAACACGAGCCGGACAATACGTGCTTTCCGGGAACAAGGAAGAGTGAGCGGGGTCCGAAGGTTCTGATATCTGTGGATCAGCCGAGTCCGATCAAAGTCGCCTGGAACATCCTTCGTGTTCTCAGGACAAATCGCCGACCCGACCCGGCTGGAGTGGGGACGGTCGATCATTCTCCGCTGTCTCCGGTTCTCGAGGCGGTAGGCGAAGGTGGGCTCGCGGCGGCTGCTGAGCGGGGCAAGGACGCTTCGACGTATCTGGAGACGATGGCCGGGGTGGAGCCAGACACGCTCACCCGGGACGAAGCGCTTGCCTACTGGCTGAACCTCTACAACGCCGGTGCTGTCGGGCTTGCGATCGAGTCGTTCCGAACCGGAACGATATCGGTGCTCCGAGTGCCCGGAGGTTTCAGTCGCCCCCTCGTCACAGTTGCAGGGGAGGAACTCTCCCTCGACGCCATCGAGCACGCCAAGATTCGACGTTTTCGTGATCCTCGGATTCATGGGGCGCTGGTCTGTGGGTCACTTTCGTGTCCGACTTTGCGCACGACTCCGTATGGCGGAATTGGCCTTGATCGCCAGTTAGACGATCAAATGAGGGACTTCTTCGCAGACGGAGGGGCGACCGCAGGACAGAACGGCAGTGTTTCACTCAGCAGGGTCCTGCTCTGGTTTGGCTCCGATTTCGTTCGTCCTCATCGGATGCCGACGTTCATTCCGGCGTCGAGAAAACGCACACTTCAGGCCGTGCGGCGTTGGCTTCCCTCCCATCTCCAGGAACGCGAGAGAGTCGAGTTCCAGGATTATGACTGGGGATTGGGTTGCGCCGTTCGCTGATCGGCGCGTTGAGACGCTCCCAGCATGGCAGCGATGGCTGCCACCGCGGCGACCGTGTCGGCCGGAATGATGATCCGCATCATCTCGCTCCCATCGACCAGCCACCCCCCGTCGGAGGTGAAGCCAACCGACGTCAGGTAGACGGCGATCGACCAGACGCAGATGACGATCAGCGCCGAAGCGAGAATGAGCGCGAGCGATTTGCCCCACAGCTTGCGTGCTCCCAGGTACAGGGCCGCCACTACCCAGGCGATGTCGAGCGATGACAGCAGCTGTAGGAGTTGCAGTGACGGGTCATACCTGGCGCCCCCCGAGGTGGCCAATGTGAGCAACGCAGAGAATCCGACCACTGCGGCAACCAGTGACGCTGAGCTCGCCAGCCAGGAGCGCTTGATCGGTGAGAACCATGGCCGATCGGTCAGTGGAGACATCTCGATGACGAAGAGGAAGGTGGCGATCTGGACAACCGTCAGATGGATGAGCGTGTATTGGAGAAGCCCGTCACCTTCGGGTGCCGGGAACAACAGGGCGATGAGCGACAGGGGGATACCCCACTGGAGAAGACGTTTCAATCCGGTTCCGAGGATGCTCTCGACCGGGTGCAGGCGGGAAGGTGAAGAAGCCGTCATGTGTTCCCCAACATCGTGGACATGATTCTCGATCTGCTGCTTCCGACCACCGATGCCGGCGTAGCGGCCCAATTGGCCGTGGTGTTTGGTGTGTTGGCCATTGCTCTCTGGAGATTCTGGTCGAATCCCGAGATAAGACTTCTCGTGATCGGTTCCGGGATTGTGGTTCTCGGTCTCATGGGCCTCCGGGCTCTCCACTGAGTCCGCTCGGATAATCCCCTTGACGACCTGGGGGCGAGTCGACCATGATTACGGCCTCGAAGAAAGGAGCGCCTTTGATCAGGATGCGACACCAAGCACCAATCACCGCAGCAGGACAATTCTGCATGCGCGCCCTTTCTGCCCTGGAAGCCGTGCCGAATCCCTCCGACTGGCGGCCTTTTGTCATGTGATGTGACTGCGAGGACATTCTTCGAACCAGGCCGCCGCACATCCGGCGGCTTTTTGTTTGCCCGCATCACATCAACGACGAGGTTTCAAGATGAATCAACAACTGAGAGAACTACAACAACACGGACGATGTTGCCAGGAGGGGAGCCACGAGCTCTTCTTCTCAGAACGGCCCGCAGAACTGGCGAAAGCCCAGCGTATCTGTGCTCAATGCAAGGTCAGGGTTCGCTGTCTCGATGTCGCACTTCAGGAGAATCTGGAGTGGGGGGTCTGGGGCGGTGTGATCTTCTGGGATGGTCAGCCGTTTCATCGGCGCCGGGGACGGGGCAGACCGTCACACGCCGAGGCGAATCTGCCCTTGGAGGCGAACCGGGGTGAGCTCCTGGAGTTGGTGAAGTCGGCCTGAGAGACTGACTATCAGGAAACTGCCAGCTCCCGGAGTCCTCCGGGAGTGGAGGGGTGACGCATCTTGGCGAGAGCTTTGGCCTCGATCTGGCGGATGCGCTCCCTGGTCACGTTGAAGTGCCGTCCGACCTCATCGAGGGTTGCCGGCTCACGATTCCCCAGGCCATATCTCATCTCGATGATCGTGCGCTCGCGTTCGTTGAGTCTTTCGAGGACGAACTTGAGATTCTCGATGTTGAGCTTGGAGGCGATGAGCTCAAATGGTGCGGCGGCGTCGACGTCCTCGATGAAGTCACCGATGGTGGCGTTGTCCTCACCCACAGGTTCGAATATCGACACGGGCTCCGGTGCGACCTTGCGGGCTTCGCGAATTTTCTGAACCGTCAGACCTGACTCCTGGGCCATTTCCTCGTCGGTGGGTTTGCGGCCGAGCCGTTTGGTGAGATTGGTCTCCGCGGAATGCATCTGGTTGATGGTGTCCATCATGTGAACCGGAACCCGGATGGTCCGGCTCTTGTCGGCGATCGCTCGGGTGATTGCCTGACGGATCCACCAGGTGGCGTAGGTGAAGAACTTGAATCCCTTGCGATACTCGAACTTCTCGACGGCTCGGATCAGACCGAGATTGCCTTCCTGAACGAGGTCGAGGAAAGGAAGCTTGGCGTGTCCGTAGCGTTTGGCGATGGAGACGACAAGACGAAGATTGGAGCGAATAAACGTCTGACGGGCGTCCTCGCCGCGTCGG
>JAZFTN010000226.1:0-9754 GCA_036446715.1 Acidimicrobiia bacterium
CCAGCGAGAAGTTCGGGCCCGATTTCGAAAGAGGTGTCGAGACGTCTCGGGTATGGGTAAACGGTGAGGAGGCAGCCTTGGCAGACTCCGTGGGGGAGTCCGACGAGGTAGTTCTGCTGCCTCCCGTCTCAGGGGGCAGCCAGCCGGCAACACTCGCAGCAGTCGACCTGCTTGGATTCTTGCCCATCGTCGTCTTGGTGGTGGCCGTTCTCGCCAACACCCAGAGCCAGGAGATCTGGGCCGCGGCGCTGGTGGCAATCGCCGCCGCGTGGGCGCTCGATCTGTCCGCAGCCTTCGCTGCGAGAGGGCGCCTGCTGGCTCCTCTGGCCATTACGACCACCGCCGCTGCGGGCGCTCTCTCGGCTCACATCGTTGGCGGTGCCGGGTATGGCCTCACGGTGGCCCTTGCTGTCGCGATCGTGCTCGGCTGGGCGGTGGTATTTGCCGACTATCGCAGCGTTGACGTCTACTCCCCAACCCTGCTTGTCGGCCTGCTCGCAGGTCTGGCGACTGCGTCAATGGTCCTGTCACGATCGAGCTTCTCGCCCGATGACCGTGCAGTGGATGTCTTTCTCTTTGCAGTCATTGTCGGTGTGCTGCTTGGTGCGCTGGTGGCCCGAATGCCGGCTATCCCATTTCTAGATCAGTTCTCCACCACCGCTATCACGGCAGTCCTGGCAGCGGTGGCCGCCGCCGCCTTCTGGAATCTCGATGCGGTTGGCTATCTCCTGGTGGGCCTCGGCATTGCCGTGGCGTTGGTCGCGGGTCACGGTTTGTCTTCGATGCTGCGGACGGGACGGGTGACGCTCACCGAGCGTTCTCCGGGGTTGCTGGCGTCTCTGGACGGGGTGATTCTCGCCGCCGCCATCTACTACCCGCTTATCCGGGTGATTCTCTAGATCGCTCGCCCGCTTTCCTCCCACTGCGACCCCTATTGCGGTAGTCATGGCTGAGCGGGGTCAACTGGCTCCAACTACTGCAAGCCTCGGCCCCTGGTTAGCCTTTGGCCCCAATGGCTGCTCTGAAGGCGCGTTATCGCGCACTTCTTCTCATCACTCTGGTCGCGTTGGTGGCATCCCTGTTTCCCCTGCCCACCCAGGCGGTCACGAGATCACAGGTCGATGCGGCCTGTGAGGACTCGCGTGAGCAATTGGCCGAGTACAGAGAGGCTCGTGCCGACTTCGACGATGCGGTACTCGAGCATGAAGCTATCCATATAGAAGTCGACGTTCTCGAGGCCAAGCAGGGTCGGATTCAGGGATCGGTCGACAATCACTCCGAGGATCTTTCCGCTGTTCAAGGCAGACTCGAAGAGCAGGCTGTTCAGCTCTACATGTTGGGGGGCTTCTCCAACCCCGGCATCATCCTCAACGCGTCCTCTGTTGACCAGTTTCTGACGACCTCAGAGTTCCTCAGCGCGGCCACTGTTGGTGGGCAGGAGTCGATCACCGACCTGGTCGCCGCCAGGAGCGAGCTTGGACGTTTCCAGGTGGAGCTCGATGAGAATCACGATGCCCTCGAGATCGCCGAAGCCCAGGCCCTCGAGATCAGGGGCATCCAGGAGGAGGCAATGCAGCGTGAGCAAGCCTCCTACGCAAAGCTGAGTGGGCGATGCAAGGAGCTTCAGAAGCAGTACGAGATCGAGCAAGCTGCGGCCCGTCAAGCGGCACGTCAGCGAGCTTCCGGCTCGGTTCAAGTGGGGTCGTTCATCTGCCCGTTCACCCCGGGTCGGACATCTTTCAGCGACACCTGGGGGGCTCCACGCTCGGGAGGGAGGGCACACAAGGGCACCGATCTCTTCGCGGCATGGAATGAGCCGATGTATGCGGTTGCGGCAGGAACGGTCTGGGTCGGGAACCGGGGTCTGGGCGGAAAGACCGTGTGGCTGACAGCTAGCAACGGTGTCGCCTATTACTACGCCCACCTGGCCGGTTGGAACGTTTCCAGTGGTCAGCGTGTGAGCCAGGGACAGGTAGTCGGCTTCAACGGTGATAGCGGCAACGCGAGGGGCGGAAGCCCTCATGTCCATTTCGAGATTCATCCTGGCGGAAGGGGCGGAGCAGCGGTGAACCCCTATCCCACCCTGGCCGCGGCCTGCAAGTAACCTGACGGTGTGACCGACAATCGCCGCCGCATCGACATCGTCCTCGAGCCTGAGTACCTGGACAACCTGTCAGGGCTCGACCTGGACGAACTCAGACGGAGACGCCACACCGCCGAGGACGTCGAGTCTCAGATCTCTTATTACCGGCGTCTGCTCCATGGGCGCATGGATTTGTTGAATTTCGAGTTGCGTCGTCGTGGTGGCGAGGAAGAACGTACCCTGCTCGAGGCTTTGCCCGAGATCCTTGCCAGCGGAATGGTCTTTGGCGAGGAGCCCAACCTGAGGCATATCGAGACGATGCCGCCGATTCCGTCGAAGACCGGGCGGCGGCTGATCGACAAGATCATGGACGACAGCGTTCTCACCCAGCTCTCGGATCTATCGGACGATGATGTCGTTGAAGCTCTGGATCAGATTCAGGAGGTTGAGACCGAGATGTCCAACCAACGCAAGCAATTGCACGCTGTAATCGACACTCTCCAAAGCGAGATCGTCGCGCGCTACAAGAGCGAGCAGGGCGAGGCGACGGTCTCGGGCTGAATCTTGCTCGCCGTCCGGGTCAGATCAGGTCTTGTTGAGTCGACCCACCATGGCGTCGTTTCAGTTTCCCGACCCGACGGATCGCTGGTCGCCTGGTCGGGCGACATCGATCGACCCTTATTTCTGCGTTCATCGGCCAAGCCGTTTCAAGCATACGTCTCGCAGGCATCAGGGGCTGGTCTGAAGCCGATCCAGCTTGCAATGGCAGCAGCCTCACATCGTGGACTGCCGGTTCATGTAGCGCTTGTCGAGTCGATTCTCACAGACGTAGGTCTCAGCGCCTCAGACTTGGAGACACCTCCAGATTGGCCGCTATCGGAAGAGGCTGGCTTCTATTTGGCTCGCGATGGAGAGAGGTCACCCCGTCGAATCTGGCACAATTGCTCGGGGAAGCATGCCGGGTTTCTCCGAGCCTGCGCTGCCCAGGGATGGCCGGTCGACACTTATCTCTCACCCTCCCATCCGTTGCAGAAGCAGATAGTTGCTGTTGTCTCTGAGCTTGGAGAGCACCCGGTCGAACCGGTCGGGGTCGATGGCTGTGGCGCACCGGTCCTGAGAACGACCGCCCGCGCCATGTCGCTCCTATTCGCACGTCTTGGGGCAGAGGATGCCTTCGATGAGGTCCGAGCCGCGATGCATCGGTATCCGGCTCTCATTGCGAGCAACGGAAGTGGCGACACTTCGATCTCGGTGGCGATCGACGCGGTGGCCAAGGGAGGTGCTCAAGGGTGCATCGGGGTTGCTGTTGGTGACAGGTTGGGAGTGGCAGTCAAGAGTTGGGATGGACTGATGGACATTGCCGTTGTGGGTGCAGTCGCGGCTCTCGATGCATTGGGTGAGCTGCCAAAACCCGCAGCCACGTATCTCGAGGAGGTGGGTCACCCCGATGTGATTGGCGGAGAGGTAGCCGTGGGTTCGACCCTGTCCCGATTGGAACTGGAATTCGCGTGAGATGGTGGGGTCGCCTTTCGAGCGTTGATAAGAGTCGGTACGGCGAAACGCGAAAATTCGGGTTAGAAACTTGTGAACACACCCATGTGGAAAAGTCCTGTGGATAACCCCGTTTTCTGTTGGTAACCCTTGTTCGTTGTCTCGATCACTGACTTGCAGTGATGGTTCACGGTGGTTGACGTTGGATTAGGTCGGGTACGAGGTCGTTGAATAGGAGTTGGTTTTGTCGTAGATTCGGCTTCGCAAACGCCCTAGAGGCATTCAGGAGAAGCGTCCGTTCGGGGAAGTGCGGAGGAGGCTCCGGGAGGTCACTGGGGCGTTTTGCCGTCTCTGGCATCTGGCCACACCTCAGGCGCTCAGTCGTGACACATCCACCAGAAACGGGTTGCCACCAGACAGGACTCGCCGGGAGTCACCGGCTTGTCGGGACCGACTATCAGTGTCGTGGTGGTGGTGGGTGGAATCGTCGTAGTGGTGGTGGTGGCCTTGGCCGTGGTTGTTGTTGGCGACTTCGCAGTCGTGGTGGTCGAGCCGTTCGCCGTAGTGGTGGTGGCCTGGGGTGTTGTGGTGGTCGCAGCGGGTGCAGTTGTCGTCGTCGTTGACCCGGCATCCTTCTTCATGAAGACCACGGTCACATACAGAACACCCTCCAGCGTGCCCGTGCCGATCCCCGCGTAGTTGTAGTCACCGAGGATATTGGCCTTGTGTCCCGCGGAGTTCATGAAGGCAGTGTGAAGCGAATCCACGGTCCCCCCGCGGCCGACATTCTCACCGAGCTTCGACCAACCGCTACCTGCTGCTGCCTTCAACTCGGCACTGGTCGAGTGGTAGATGTTGCCGGCGTCCATCATGTCCTGAGTGTGGGCACGGGCGTGATTTCGCAGACCGCCGTCCACGCTCAGAGGAGCGAGCCCGTTGGCGGACCGAGAGGCGTTGATCTTCGCGAGAAAGCCGGCCTCAGACGCCGAATCGGCGCCGGCCGACAGACCGAGACTGACTGTTGCCAATGAGGCAAGCAGAGCAATCGATAGCCATCTCTGTTTCCCCAGCATGGTGGGGTTATCGACCACGAAGGGTGGTTGCTTAAGCGCCGGACTTGGTTCTCACCATCCATTGACAGGTGCCTGATAACGGCTAACGCGTCGGGTGAGGCGTGAACGTGGACCTAAATGCCGAACATGACCTCACGAAGGCTGACCATCGTCGATGCGTAGGTTTGGGTGTCTAGCCGCATGGATCCAAGTCGGAGTCCGGTCATGCCTTCACCGGCATTGGTCATGACCCGCAGTGTGTCGTCGTCATGGTGGAGGACACCAAGGCCCAGACAACCGCCGCCCGAGCCCTGAACACCAACGAGCACATCATCGAGCCTTCCAAGATCGAGGCCCACCGGCACGGTTGGAGCGAATACCGTCGGTCGTATCTTCCATCTATCCAGAGGGGGTTGGAGTGCCGCCGCGAAACCGTCGGCGCGTTTCCGAGCTCGCTCATCGGGTGTCATCGGATGGAGACCGGGGGCGGTAGGTGCGGTGATCACTTCCGCGCCGAGAAAACGTCGCAACATTCCGACGACAGGCTCCATTTCCTCCCCACGTTGGAGGGCGACGATCTTCTCGGGTCGGCAGAGCTCCGACTTGTGGTATTTGAGAGTCTCGCCGGATACGCCGGACGCGACCGGCGTTGTGTCGATGATCACGACATCTCCGGCCCGCCTCGCCCTTTCGACCATTACAGCCGTGGCGACGACGTGCTGAAGCACCAGCCGCGATGGCGTAACGGTGCCAACGAAGTGGAGTCCGTCGTGTTGGTCGAGGTTCTCGAGATCGTCCAACGAGTTGAATACCTTCATCCCCACGCACGCAGGTGGTCCGATGGTCGAGTTCCCAACGTCGGCGTCGACGAGGACAGGTGTTCGTCCGGCTGCGAGCGCATGACGGACCGCCTGGAGAGCAAGGGTCGTCTTTCCGGTATCGAGCCCCCCGATGAGCATCGACACGTTGGCTGATGCAACGTCGCGCGCCAGATCGTCGTAGGAATACTCGGTCATTCGGTCAATATAGGGCTGTGCGCCGACGCCATCACACCATTTGTGCGACAGACCACTAGCGTCGCCGACGATGTCTCTTCCGATCAGCTTTCTCTCCGACTTTGGTCATAGTGACGAGTTCGTCGGTGTTGTCCACGGTGTGTTGGCGAAGCTTGCCCCCGAGTCATCGGTCATCGACATCGCACACGAGATCCCTAGAGGAAATGTCAGGTCCGGGGCCCTTGCTCTGACCCGTGCCATTCAGTATTTGCCCGGGGGTGTTTGCCTCGCTGTCGTCGATCCCGGCGTCGGCTCCGTCCGTAAAGCCATAGCTGCCGAGACACCGTGGGGTTTCTTCGTGGGTCCTGACAACGGACTTCTGTCGCCAGGTGTGGCAATTGTCGGGGGCGCCTCCCATATCGTGTCGATCGAGAACCCGGAGTCGATGATCCCCTCACCGGGAGAGACCTTTCACGGTCGAGATGTGTTCGCACCGGCCGCTGCACTCCTGGCTGCGGGAGATACCGCACTCGGGGATCTTGGGCCGACGCTCGCCGACGACGAGGTCACACCGATGCTTCTTCCCCTCGCCGAAATCGTCAACTCCACGGTCACTGGAGAGGCATGGTGGGTGGACGGCTACGGCAATGTCCAGACCAATATTTCTCCCGAGGACCTCAATGCTGCCGGAATCAGCCCGGGCGAAACCGTCACTGTCAAGATCGGGTCGACCCTGCACCCGGTCAAATGGGTGACGTCTTACTCCGACGTTCAGGACGATGAGCCACTGCTCCACGTTGATTCTTCGGGGCTGGTCGCGCTGGCCGTGCGCAGTGGTCGCGCGGTCGATACCCTCAGTCTCGCCGAGGGTGTGTCAGTCACCCTGGCGGGGAGAAAAGCACCCAAAGCTGGATGACCCCTGCCACGGCGATGATGGCGAGAAGAATCAGAATGATGATGGCGGTGCCCGGTCTCACTTGTGGCGGATCGTATGCCGGCACCAGCGGTCTGTCGCCCAAACTTGTCGAGGCCCCCGTAAACGGGGGCCTCGACTACATGAAGAAGGGTTCCGTCACCGTGGGGCGGGCTGGGAGGCTATCCGTTCACACCTTGGACGAACGTGCCCTAGGTATGAGGGGAACGGAGTGCCCTCCTTCCTGCATGCATCACGCTTATCGGTCACGGAGAGTGGTTCCTTGAGTAGTTTCTCTGTTCGGTTTCTCACCCGCCCCGGATGCCACTTATGTGATGACGCCCGACCGATCGTCGAATGGGCGGTCTGGAAGGCGGGTGTCGACCTCGAAGAGATCGATGTCGACGGTGACGATCCGCTCTTGTCTCTTTACGGGATGAGAATCCCGGTGGTTCTCGGCCCCGAAGACGAGGTGATCGCGGAGGGGGTGATCGTGGATCGCAAGGCTCTCAGGAAGGCGATTTCGAGTCTGTAGCCGGCCTAGCCGAGGTGAGAGATCGAGGCCTCGGGCTCCTGGTTACTATCCGTGGCGTCGCTTCCATCGCTTTCTCCACCATCGTCGGGCGACTCGGCGAGACCGCAATCGATCAGAACTTCGTCCGGATCGCCACCGCCGAATCGGACACGTTCGAAGGCAGCAACCGCGGCGACCTGCTCCTCTGTCAGGTTGCTGCTGAAGCCGGGCATGCCGCCGGCGATCGGCTTGGAGGTGTCTCCGTAGCTGTTGTTTCCCGCTGATTGGAACCCCGAGGATCCGAGTCCCACCCATTCGATGTGATCTTCACAGGTCCCGAACGTGGTGAGCACTCCGGTTAGGCCCGGGAAGGTGCCTGAGCCCTGACCGCCGGCACCATGACACCCGGCGCAATTGACGCCCGTTACCGCGCCCCCTGCATAGATGTCGGCTCCCAGAACGATGTAGTTGACTCCACCCCCGCCGACAGACTTACCGGTGAACTCGGAGCCGTCACAGTTGACGATCTCGCCGGTCACAACATCGGTCATCAACTCTGTCGCCTCCCCGCACTCACCGGTGGAGGCGCCGCCGAGCGCAAACAACGCGAACAGCGGGACGATCACAAAGACTGCCGTCAGCCACTTGGGGATGACAAAGCTGGTCCGCTCCCTGATGCCGGCGGTGGGCACGGTTATCACCTCAGGGAGGTGCGCTGCCTCACCAGGGGTCACTTCGGAGGGTATCGGGGCTCTCGTCGTTGCCTGGGGGGCGGCGGGTTGGGCCTCGACTATCACAGGAGCCGGGGATACTGGCACCTGCTCCAGCACTTCTTCTTCAGGGGCCGGCGCTTCCACGGGTTCGTCTGTGACGGTGGTCACAGCCACCGTGCCACCACCTCCCCAAGCGGCGAGTATCTCGTCTACCGACGCCCCCGTTTCGGCCGCCCTCGCCTCAACCGAACGACGTACCAGATCCTCGGGTATTCCGAGGGCAGCAGCGGTGGTGGCAAAATCGCCCATTCCTACCCTCCCGAAGTCCTTGATTCCAACAAGTAGGCGACCAATGCGCCCATGTCGTCTTCCGCCAGATGGTGCGGCGGGTGTCCGGGTTTCTCACCTGTGATTGTCGACTCCAACTGGCTCGACGTCATTCGTGCTCCCACGTCAGCGAGATCCGGTCCGAATCGTCGATCTCCCACCACCTGGTTGGTGTCGTTCAAGGTCACGGCTCCAAGGCCAACATCGGCAACCACCGGTCGCACCATCTGAGTGTGACAGGCGGCACATCCGAGGGAGCCATAGACATGTTGGCCATCAACTGCCGCCTGTGAGAAGGGGATCTCGCTGGTTCGAGCGCCCGGTTCGTCAACGGCAACGGAGGGGCCAATCAGACCAAGTAGGAGGACCACCAGAAACATCCCGATCGCGCCCACGATGATCGTCCCTGGTTTGTCCGGGGGCCCGATGAGAACAGGTGGCTGGTAATCGCCCACTGGTGCAGCGGCAACTGGCGCGACCTCGGATGGCAAAGTCTCAATCACGATCTCAGGGACTGCGTCGGGTTGCTCAGCCGGAGGCTCGACGCTCTCTTCGACAGAGGGCGGCTGCTCGGGTGCGACCGAAGACGTGGCGGCTATGGCTTCGCCTCCGGCCCAAGCGCTGAGGATCTCATCGACACTCGAACCGCTCTCGGCGGCGCGAGCCTCGGCGGAACGACGCGTCAGGTCCTCCGGCATCCCGAGTGCTGCTGCCGCAGCAGCTAGTGGTGTGTCACTCATCGCCGGTGTCCTTTGTCACGAGAACCTCTTGCGTGGCCGCCTTGCCCTGGGTGACTGTTCCGATCACGGTGGCCGCGTACGCGAGCTGACCGAAGAAAGTGACGACGGCGAACCCGACAACGATCAGCATCAGAGTCTCGACGCTCGCCCCCAGACCGGCCCCCCAGCCTTCTCCGGCATCTATGTAGGCGCCGGAGTTGGAGCCGCCAATCCATGAGTAGCCGGAGACGAGACCGGCGGCCGCCATGAACACGAGGACACCAACCGATCCGGTGAGTGTCAGGGCCAGGAAGGGTCTGGTTCTCTTGGTGTACAACTCCCTTCCGAACAGACGGGGGACGGCCGAGAAGCTCATGCTGGCGATCAGCAAAGTGCCTACGCCTGAGATGGCGGTGTACTCGACGGCTTGCCAGAAGCCCGTCAACGATGTGACCGATGCGATCGAACGGAAACCTGCAAGCGCCGCTATCACTGCGACACCCACCCCGAGATAGAGACCGAGGACACCGGATCTCAAGTCAGCCCTGTCGCGAACCTCTTCCCAGGCGCCATCGAGGGTCAGCGAGGCGTTGACGGCATTAGCCAGAGCTCCGATTGGGAACGCGAGACCGATGCCGGCGCCGACACCGGACAACCATGAGGGCCCCGGCCCAAACATGAGTTGGGCGGTACCCCACCAGACGGCAGCGAATCCGAGCGACCAAAACCCGACAAGGGCGAGCTGGCGACTGGCGAGGGAGACATCGAGTTCCCTGACCATCGTGTAATAGAAGAGCCCCGTTCCGACGGTGAAGAGAAACATCGTGACAAACCCGGCGGAGAAGAACACCTGGGTGTAGCCGACAGCAAGTGATGACAGATAGGGGAGATCGCCCGAGAAGAGAGCCAGGTAGAGGAGAGGCAGCCAGATGACTCCGCCGAGAACA
>JAZFTN010000227.1:0-13521 GCA_036446715.1 Acidimicrobiia bacterium
CGTTCGCGTCTGGTCACTGGTCGACTACCGAAATCGCGGACTACACGACAAGGTTGCCAAAACCGTCGTCGTCAGACTTGACCGACTCGTTGGCGAATCGACCCAGCGGGAGGATCGAGGTGGTCCGCCGGCATGATCTCGGCGCGAACATCCCTGCCAGCGAAACAATCCTTGTCGCTTCGCGCGGGCATGGTGATAATCGCCATAGCGGTGTTCGCGACGCTCGCTGCCTGCACGACGTCGCGCTCCTCGGATCCACCAAACACGGTCAACGTAGAGGTGATCCTCACAGGTCTCCAGAATCCGCGTGGCGTCGCCCTCGACGCAGAAGGCGGTCTCTTGGTGGCAGAGGCGGGGTCAGGCGACGATGCCGTCGATGTCAGGCAGCGATCGGGCAGGCTCACCAGGTTCATCGACCTCAACGGTGACGGCGACTTCAAAGATCCGGGCGAAACCGAGCCGTGGTTCGAGCATCTCGCCAGCTACAACGCCAGGGGCCACCTCGAGCAGCGGCTCGACGAGGTGAGCGGCCCTAGCGACGTCACCCTTCATGGCGATGGTCGGGTATTTCTCTCGGTGGACGGAGGGTTCGAAGAGTTTTCTCTCTGGGAGATCAGCCCCACCCGATCGATCGGTCGCAATCTCTCCGCCCGCAGCAACATGACAGGAATCGGTCTGGCTCCGGACGAGGACACCATCTTCGCAACGGAGAGCATGCTCAACCAGCTCATCGAGGTGACACTGGAGACGGCAGATCGCCGCGACATCGTTGAATTCTCCACCCTCGACAGCGGGCAGGAAGCGGTGCCTGCGGGTCTCGCTGTCGATCCCCGCAACGGCGATGTTTTGGTGGCGCTCTTCTCTGGTGGGGTGCCTACCGAAGATGGTGGTTTCATCCTATTTGTCCCCGGCGACGCCAAGGTGGTGCGAGTTGACCCGCTTACCGGTGAGGTCGTCGATGAGATCGTCGGCCTCACCACCGCCGTCGACGTTGCCATTGACAAGCTCGGCACCGTCTTCGTGGTCGAATTGGCGGCCGACCAAGGAGAGCCCTTCGCGAGTGAGGACGAACTGCACGACCCGGACGCCATTCCCCAGCACGGCGGCTACTTGAGATTCAGCGGCAGAGTCATCATGTATCCGGCAGACGGTGGACCGCCTCGTGTTCTCGCAAGGGGCCTCGACGCTCCCACCAACATCACGCTCGGCGACGACGGCGCCCTCTACGTGTCAACGGGCCAAGGTACTCCGGATAGACCGATCCCAGGGCCGGATGGGCCGACGAAGATCGTCGGCGAAGTGATTCGGATCACCGGGTTCTGACCTACGGTTGCCTGACCTTCGCCGTCATTTCTCCTCTAACGATGCCACCCGCCGGATCCCGTTGCGACTCACCACGATACGGGCCACATGCCACTCCGCGTCTGGCGCGTTGGTGTCGGCGAGCCGATATACCACCGTAACGTCGTAGGCGCGAGGCAACTTCGACTCAAACAATTCTCCGGCTTCGGGGTCGGCGAGGGTCACGACCCTCTTGGCATCATCGGTGTGGGCCAGCCACCGTGATATGTCGACCCGCATCACGTCCGTCAGCGACACGAACCCAGGAGCGGTCGTGCGGATGGCGTCGGTCCTGAAGTGAAGGGTCTTGGTATGGCACAGAATCGATTCGGGGCCCGCGAGCTCCTGGAGACGGTCCCGGTAGGCAACTCTGCGCATGAGGTCAACGCCGTCGGGCACCGCATCCCGATCGACAAATGCCGCCCGCTCTGCAACTTCCGCCAACACGAGCGAGGTGCCGGGCATGCTCACCGTCCAGCGCCGGTCCGGGAGTCTGGTAGCCACAATAGAGTCGAATACGGTTTGGAGGATCGCTTTCAGCCGATCCTTACCCATGTAGGCCACCACCACAACCGCCGCCCACACCCCGAGACGACTCGGCATGTTCGGCTGACCGAAGAGAACCGCGATGACCACGGCGAAAGCCATGGCAATCCCCGCGGCCAGGGCATGGAAGACATGCAGTGCCACGGCATATCCGTCGCGGATCTGGACATCCAACCACAACACAGAAGAAGTGAAACGCTTGAGGGCGTGTTGCCTCCGCTCGATCTGTTCGAGATCGTGGATTGAACCATCTGAAACGCTCACCGGCCCTTCGTTGCGCGACCGTCGATAGCGCGCCTCTTCGACGGCTGCCGCAGTAGCCGTGCGCAGCCCGTCTTTCGGCACTTTGCCAGACTCGAATTTGTTCGCCAGACCGACAAGTGCCATCTCGAAAACACGAGACAGATACTCATCGACCCAGGCTATGGTTTTCGCCACCTCGGGATCAGGCTGCTCGAACGAGACTGTCCTCAGCTTCTGAGGTCCCAGGACTTGCCGGATGGCGGCAAGTGCCCCACTACCGAGTGTCACGAACGCACCGACGAATGCAGACACACTGTCTCCATCCTCGGAGGTCGCTTCGTCCATCAACATCTGTGCTTCTTGTGTGATTGCGGTCCGCACCCGGCTGGCGAAGAGCTTGAGCTCTGGTACCACCTCATCGGACGGTCTAGATGTCAACCGCCGAGCGAGTTTCCGAGCTTCCTCCGGCACGAGCCTCAACTCGATCCGGGGAACAGTGAAGCGGATGTAGGACCTGAGGTCAGCGAACAGATCTCGTTTCGAATATGTGGTGGCATCCAGCCGAAAAGACTCAGGGAGGAAGTAGAAGGCCTCCCAGGTCTGGTCCACGACGAGTCCATCATCGGGAACCGGGTATTGCAGCGCTATCTCCAGATGCGTCCGATCGTGACGCTCCCAAATGGGATGTCGATCCAAAGCGGTCTCCGCGGACGAGGTCGTTTTGGCCGCGCGGGTCGTGGTCCGAATTGAGGAATCCAAGTCAGCAGGGGTCATGTCGTGCCTCGTATGAGGAGTTGCGGAGGCCACAAGTGCACTTCGCCTTCAAGGGGTGAGCCCTCCTTGATACAGGTCAGCATCGCTTTGAATGCTGCTCCGGCCATACCGAAACTGTCCTGGACCATGGTCGTCAAGGGCGGCAACGTGACCTCGCCATAAGGGATTCCGTCGTAGCCGACGATGGCGATGTCTTCAGGCACACGTAAGCCCAGATCATGGCACCCTCTCATCGCCCCCATGGCCATCGTGTCATTGAACGCGACGATGGCGTCGATGTCGGGGTCGGCCGCAAGAAGTCGCATTGCGGCTTGTCTGCCGTTATCTATGGTGGGTCTGGCAGCCTCGACTGGTACTTTGGACTGGCCTGTTGTTTCCTCGATCGTGCGGTGAAGGGCCTCATATCGGGTGTGGATAAACCGGGGGAACATCTCGTTCATCAGAAGCCCGACCCGGCGTTTTCCCTTTTCAGTCAGGTGGTTCAGGATCGCTTGCGCTGCAGCCAGTTCATCGAGGGCGATCGACACGACACCGGGAATCTTCGCTCCCCTTCCTATCATCACCAAACAGCATCCATTGCTATTCACAAAGGACTCGAGGTCGGTACCGCTGACCATCGACGGGAAGAGGACGATCCCGTCGACGCCGAGTGTGAGCAGGGTCTCCAAGGTCCCTATGCCGCGATCGTCATCGGGGTCGAGCTCGGTCACCACCAGGTGATACCCGCCCTCCCTGGCAGCAGCCTGCAACCCCGAACAGGTTTCGGCAAAGTGCAGATTCCGCATGTCCACCGAGGCAACCCCGAACGTGAGCGATGTCTTTGTGACCAGAGCCCTGGCCATCCGATTGGGCCGAAAACCGAGATCCTCAATGACCTCTTCAATCCGGGCCCTCGTCGTGGGAGCGACTCGCGGATGATCTGATAACACACGGGAGACGGTTTGGCGCGAGACCCCTGCCAGCTCGGCCACGTCGATGATGGTCGGCCGATGGGTGTCGCTCGGGCGGGGTGCCATTTCTCTATTCTCGCCTTCCTCGACCTCGACTGGTTGACATCATGTGAACGTTCACTCTAGGGTCACGTTCGACCGTGGATGCCGACAAGTTGGGCAAGCGGTCTTCGCGAAACTAAGGAGTGAAGAGTGAAGCGGAGAAATACGTTTACCCGGATGATCCTGCTGACCATGGCATTTGCTCTTGTAGCGGCTGCCTGTGGCAATGGCGAGGTGACGACAGAAACGGTCATTGTCGAAGTCGAAGTGCCCGGCGACACCGTCGTGGTGGAGGTAGAGGTACCTGTAGGGGGTGAGCTCATCACCATCGTTGCCCGATGCAAGGCAGCCCCACCCGTTGAGGACGGACGCTGCAACAACCTCTTGAAGGGCGTCGTCGATGTCAACGCCGCGCTGGAAGCAGCAGGGGACGATCGCCGCGTTGAGGTCCGGACAATCCAGGACAACGCCGATTGGGGCGACTACAGAGTCGAGTTCGAGCTGGCCTCGGACGCGGGCGAAGCGCCCGACATCATCGTGTCCGGTCATGAGGACATCGGCACCTGGGCGACGTCGGGGATCATCACCGACGTGACCGACCTGCTAGGTGACTATCCGGAGTTCGATGACATTATCCCCTCGCTGTGGGCGTCTACCGAGCTCAACGATCGCCGCTGGGGCGTCCCCCAGGATGCTGAGGCACGACCGCTGTACTATCGGATGGACCTCCTTCTCGAGCTGGGCTGGACCCAGGACGAGGTCGACAGCCTGCCCGCGAGACTCGCCAGTGGCGAGTTCACCTGGGAAGACATGTTCGACACCGCCGAGGAAGCCGTAGTGGCCGGCATCGTGGATCCGGGTAACGGCTGGTGGCATCGCCCCTCGAACGGGCCCGACTTCCTGTACTACTACTTTGCGGCAGCCGGCGAGCTCTTGGACGAGAGCGGTGCTTTGATCTACGACACGGCGGCCGCACAGAAGGTCTACGAGCTCGTGGGCGACGCTGTCGCCCGTGACATCCTGGTCAGCACCCGTCTCGATGGTGACTGGACGAGCTGGAACCCCGCTGTTGCCAACGGCGATGTTCTCTTCTGGTTCGGTGGCTCATGGCAATGGGCGGATTGGGCCGTCAACTATGTTCTAGAGGGTGGTGAAGAGACTCTCTTTGCGACCACCGGTTTCGGTCCCATCCCGGCTCTTGCTGGGGGAACCAACACGCCGATCAGCTTGACCCATCCGCTGCTCTACATGGTGAGTTCTGCAACAGAACACACCGATCTTGCCCTCTTGGTCATCGCCAAGGCGACGACCAAGGAACTGAACACCGAGTACGCAGTGGCAAGTGGACACCTGGCGATCCTGACATCACAGGCGGATTACGAGCCGTACACGAGTGCGGTGTTCCTGAGTCAGGTGGGTTCGATCCTGGAGTTCACCACCTTCCTGCCCAACAGCCCGTTCTACAGCGCATGGTCCGAGGGGTACTACCTCGGGATCACGGCGGTTGAATCAGGCGACCTGGACCCGGCGGGAGCAGTCGAGGTGGTCGTGGCCCAGCTCCAGAACGAGCTCGGCGACAACGTGATCATCAAATAGCACCAATGACTAAGGAGGTGGGAGAGGGCACCGTCCCTCTCCCACCTCCAACCTTCCAATCCACCCGACAGGTCACGCTCGGATGACACAGCGTTTAGACAAAGACACCCTCGCCAGGGCCGCAGTCGGCGCACCCGGGCCGCAGCGCGGGACACTTGGGCGACGCGTCCGCAACACGTTCACCGCCTACGGTTTCCTCGGGCCAGCGATGGGGCTGGTACTCCTGTTCTTCGTCGCTCCCGGCATCTTGCTCCTGGTCCTCAGCCTCACCGACCTCTCCAGCGCCAACTTCAGCGACCCCTGGACCTACATCGGCCTAGGCAACTTCGAACGACTCTTCTCCGACCCGTTTTTCCCCAAGATCCTGCGTAACACCGTCTTCTACGTCTTCGCGACGTTGATTTTCTTCAACCTTGGTCTCGCTCTGGTGCTGGCGCTGGTAACGACCAATATCCCGCGCCGCTCGGGTTTCTTCTTTCGACTCGTGTGGCTGCTGCCCCGGCTCACACCGTCGGTGGTCTACATCCTGATGTGGAAGCGCATCGCCCAGGCCGACCCGTTCGGCATCTACAACCAGCTCTTCCCGGAGTTTCTCGGGGCATCGGGGGGAAACCTCTTTCTGGCAGGGAGCCCTTGGACGTTTGTGATCCTCACCAACGGGTTCGTCGGCGCCTCTTTTGGGATGATCATCTTCACGTCGGCCCTGGAGTCGATCCCCAAGGATCTCATCACGGCGGCCAAGGTCGACGGGGCCAACGTGTGGAGGATCATCCGTGACATCAAGCTTCCTCTGATCAAGTGGCCGCTGCTTTTCATCGCCACCTATCAGACGCTTTCGCTGCTCACCTCATTTGAATACATTCTGCTGCTGACCGAGGGTGGCCCCGGGCTGTTCACGACCGAAGTGTGGGCGCTGACGGCTTACAAACGCGCCTTCGCTTCCTATTTCGGGAACAGTCAGTGGGCCTTCGGCGCGACCTGGGCGATCGTGCTCGTCACAGTGGCGCTCTTGCTGGCTGTCGTTTACGTGAAATTGTTCAAGTTCAACGAGCTCATCGAAGAACCCCGGATCGAGAACCTGTGAGCCATGACCGCCACTGAGATCGCACCACAGCTCCAGCCAGCCGGCCCCCTCCCCAAGACGCGGGAGAAGATAGGTCGACGCTTCGCGTACGGCTTCCTCATCCTTTCCATCACGCCGATTCTCATCGGCTACACGTGGTTGGTAGTCGCCACTATTTCGACGCGCACCGAAGGGCTCCTACCTCGCAACGCCGAAGGGGGGATCGGCGGCTTCACACTCCGCAACTGGGATTTTGTCACCGACTCTGCCATCTGGAATGCCATGCTCAACTCGTTGCTCATAGCCGTGGCGATGGTGATCGGCGTCGGCATCGCCTCGACGGCCGGTGGCTACGCCTTGTCGCGCATGAAATTTGCCGGTCGCAAGACCTTTCTGTCGATGACGCTGGTGCTTCACGCCTTCAAAGCCGAGATGCTGCTCATCGCCATATTCTTCGTGCTGCGCTTTCTCGGGGACATCCCGATCATCGGGAACTACATCGGCTTCAACTCGGTGGGTGGGGTGGCGCTGGTGATGGTCGCTCTCGAGCTCCCGCTTGGCATCTGGCTGATGAAGGGTTTCTTTGACAACCTCCCCTGGGACATGGAACGGGCTGCGCTGATCGACGGCGCGTCCCGATTCCGGGTGTGGTGGCAGATCATGCTGCCCCAGGTGCGGCCCGGCCTTGCAGCGCTCTCCCTTTTCACCTTCATTGCGGGCTGGAACGCCTACCTCGTGCCTTTCACATTCACAATCGGCACCAAAGTCGCCAACATGCCGGTGTTCTTGAACCAGCTCATCAGTGACACCGCACCGACGAACTGGAATCAGGTGGCCGCCGTGGGGATGTTCCAGATGATCCCACTGCTGATCTTCTTTATCTTCACACAGGAGTTGCTCCTGAATATCTACGCCGGCGGCTCGAAAGGCACGTGATTCTTGACCATGGACGAGAAGGGAAACTGACATGAAGGTCGAACTGGAGAACCTTTCCAAGAGTTGGGACGGCGTGGTCGGCGCCGAAGACATCACTCTTGATATCGCCGACGGTGACCTGGTGGCTTTCCTCGGCCCTTCCGGGTGCGGGAAGACCACGACGCTGCTGATGGTGGCCGGGATCTACAAGCCCACCGAAGGGACCATCTCATTCGATGGGCGGGTTGTCAACGAGGTCGCCCCCAAGGATCGTGGCGTCGGAATGGTGTTCCAGAGTTACGCGCTCTACCCCCACATGACGGTGTTTGGGAACATCAGCTATCCGCTCAGACTCCAGAAACTTGACAAAGGCGATATCAAGCAGCGGGTGCAGCAGGTGGCCGACATGATGGGCATCGGGGATCTGTTGGATCGCAAGATCGCTCAGCTCTCGGGCGGGCAGCAACAACGTGTCTCCCTGGGGCGCGCCTTGGTGAAGGAGCCCCAGCTTCTCCTGTTCGACGAGCCACTTTCGAATCTCGACGCCCGTCTCCGGCTGACAATGCGTGGAGAGATCAAGCGACTCCAGAAAGATCTGGGAATCACCTCCATCTACGTGACCCATGATCAAGTTGAGGCCATGACAATGGCCGACAGGATCGCGGTGATGTCGAAGGGTGTTCTCCAGGCATACGACGTCCCCGAGGCTCTCTACGACCGCCCTAAGACGTTGTTCGTCGCGGGGTTCGTGGGCAACCCACCGATGAACTTCTTCGATGTCGAGATCAGGCGCACCAATGGAGAGTTCCGGGCAAGGAGCGAGGCGATCGACCTCATCCTCCCACGCGATCGAGCAGAGAAGGCGTCAACCGTCAAGGGGAAAGTCACTATGGGACTACGGCCAGAGGATGTGGACCTGGTCGCCGACTCCTCTCCGGCCGCGGCAGGCCTCACCCTCATGGGGGTGGCAGATGTCGTCGAGCCACTGGGACGGGAGGACCTGGTGGGGGTAAACATCGGCGGCGTCGAGATGCGTGTGCTGGTCGACAAGACCAGGGGGGTCGTGATCGGTGACAACATCGAACTCACCATTGACACCACCAAGATCCAGCTCTTCGATCCGGAGACCGAGCAGTCACTTCTGTGGGCCTGAGGGCTCGCTCGGGAGTGACCAGAATCGGCCCACTTTTCACACGCCACTGAACAATGCCCTACCAGCCGCCTTCGTGGCCGCAGATAATCGCCCACCGCGGAGACTCTGGCCCGGCTCCTGAGAACACCCGGATCGCCATTGAGAAGGCGATCGAGATTGGAGTCGACATGGTGGAGATCGATGTCCGATTGACGAAAGACGGAGTGCCGGTCCTCTTACACTTTGATCGGCTCGAGCACACGACGACAGGCAGCGGCCTTTTGGCGGATCACACCTGGGATGAGATACAACGACTTGACGCCGGCGCATGGAAGGGCGCAGAGTTCGCAGGCGAGCGGGTTCCGTCGCTCGCGGATGCACTCGACCTGACCAGAAGCCGGGTGCCGCTGAATCTCGATTTCCAAATTGCTGATGCGATCGCTCCGGGTGTCGCGGCGGTGCGCGAGGCGGGACGAACCGACGACGTGGTGGTCAGCGGATGCCAGGGGAAGTGTTTTGAGATCATGGCGGAAGCGACGAACGAGATCACCACCCTCCTCAACCTCGATGACCTTCCTCCGGAGATCGACCTGGGCGAGGCCCGGGCAGTCGCGTACCGCAGCATCGGCAAAGCGAGGGCGTTGGGAGCCGCCGGCATCAACCTGCACCACACCCTTGTCGACGCTGCGCTGGTCGCCCAGGCCCGAGAAGTGGGATTGGGTGTGTGGGTCTTCGTCATCGACGACGAGAACGACTTCGCACAGTTGATCGACATTGGCGTTGCTTCGGTGACCACCAACTGGCCGGCACGCATGCTTGCGATAGCGGGAAATCGGCCCTCGCCAGTGACCGGGGGGAGCAAAGCATGAACTGGATGAAGGCGCTTGCGGACTGTTTCCTCCAGG
The DNA here is from genome assembly GCA_036446715.1 of Acidimicrobiia bacterium. Lineage (GTDB taxonomy): Bacteria > Actinomycetota > Acidimicrobiia > Spongiisociales > ZC4RG35 > SZUA-217. Next base: position 9,508 of record JAZFTN010000227.1, read on the forward strand.
TTGGCGCCCAGTACCCCGACGAGCCACTCATGCTGGTGTCCGACATCGATGGCACCATCATCGACATGAGGTATCTGGTGCTCTCCGTACTCCAATCCTACGACGAGACCCGAGGAACGGCACACTTCACACGGTTGGGGCCCGCGGATGTGACTGTGCACGAGAATCACATCGAGCAGCTTCTGGAACGACTCGCGGTACCGGCTTCCGAGCGTTCTGCGGTGGTTGATTGGTACCTCGAACACCGTTGGCAGGAAGACACAATCCTCGCTACACACCGGCCCTTTCCCGGGGTCTTGCCCATGATCCGATGGTTCCAGCTTCAGCCCAACACCTCGGTAGGACTCCTCTCCGGCAGACCGGAGAAGCTAAGGGATGTGACGCTGCAATCCCTGAACCGGCTGGGTAAGCCTCATCGAGTGCACTTCAGCGACGAGCTCCTCATCATGAACCCTGGCGAGTGGGACAAGGACGTCGAGGCAATCAAGATCGCCGGGCTGCAGCGTTTCCAAGACCAGGGTTATCACGTATTCGCCATGATCGACAACGAGCCCTCCGTGCTCGAGGCTCTAGCACCCATGGCCGAGGGAACAGGGATGCTCCTCCTTCATGCCGACACCATTTTCGAGTCGGGGCCAACCTCCATCCCCAGGGGCGCGGCCCGAGGAAACGACTATGGCCTGACGGACCTGGTAGCCAGTGAGGAGGCGCTGCCGCCCGACGTGCAACTCGTGTGGCACGGGGTAAACGATGGGGACAATCTGCGCCAGTTCTTCGCCTCCGACGTGTTCTGGGCCGAATTCGACATACGTCAGAACTCCGCCGGCGAGTTCATCTGCCGCCACGATTCTTTTGATGTCACTCCGGCTCTTCCCAACGAGGAATGGCTGTATTTTGACCGGGTGGTGCGCGAGACCTCCAAACACAACAGGGCAATCAAACTCGACCTCAAAGGGGGTCGCGATGTGCTGGACCGGGTGCTGGAGATCGTCGTCGAGGAAGGATTCACCGAGGACCGGCTCTGGTTCAATGGCGACATCGAAACGACTCGAGAGGAGGGTTTCCGACGCATCAGGGCCGAGCATCCGGAGGCCATCGTTCAGTGCCCCATCGCCTGGCTGTCTCCTTTGATCTTCGCCGCGCCTACCGAGGCGCGCAAGACTCTCGAGATGCTGACTTCCTGGGGCATAAGCCGGTTCTCAGTCGATTGGGAGCACGACCAGGCACGTGAGATGTTCGACGAGTTGGTGAGCTGGGGCTACCAGGTCAATTTCTACAGCGTGCCCAATCTCGAGGCGTTCCTCGAGGCGGTGCTTCTGCTGCCGTCCTCCGTCACCTCTGACTTCAACTTTCCGCAATGGCACCATTACGGTCACGGCTCCGGCCACCAAGGTCATCGTATCAAGTATGCGATCGACGCGACGGAGGACCGCTAGCGGCGGCCCGGCTATGTTCGCTCCACCGTGACCAGGGTTCTCACGACAACCATCGGGTCTTTCCCCAAGCCGGACTACGTGCCGGTTCGCGACTGGTTCCAGACCCCGTATTCGGCCACATTCGACGCCTTCTACTTCGACAACCGGAACCTCGAAACGCGTTTCGCGTTGGCAACGAAGGCAGCGGTGGCGGCCCAGGTTGATGCCGGGGTCGACATTCCCACCGATGGCGAGATGCGTAGAGAGCACTACATTTTCTATCACTTACGTCACTTGAACGGAGTGGACTTCGAGCATCTCCAGCTACGCGAGATTCGCACCGGAGCGTGGGAACGCGAAGTGCCAACCATCATCGACCGCATCCGCCCCAAGGACAGGTTCCTTCCCTATGACTACCAGATCGCGCAGTCGTACTCGTCGCAACCGATCAAGATCACCGTCCCCGGGCCGATGACCATCGCCGACACGGTGGCCGACGAGCACTACGGCGACCCGCTGGAGCTCAATCGCGACCTGGCTGACGTTCTCAACGTTGAGATCCGAGCGCTGGCCGCGGCGGGATGCAATCACATCCAAGTGGACGAACCGGTATTCGCGCGCAAGACCGAAGAAGCCCTAGCCTTCGGGATCGAGGACCTCGAACGTTGCTTCGCAGGCGTGCCGCCAGACGTGCAACGGGTTGTCCACCTTTGCTGTGGCTATCCGCGTCACCTCGATCAACCGGACGAGGACGTTCTCAAAGCCGACCCCGACGCCTATTTCGAACTCGCCGGGGCCCTCGACCAGGCGGCGGTTGATGCCATCTCGATAGAGGATGCCCACCGCCCTGCCGATCTTCGTCTGTTGGAGCTGTTTGAGCGGAAAACCGTCATCCTCGGCCTGATCGCCATCGCCAAGACTGCTGTCGAGCCGGCAGAGGAGATACGTAACCGGCTCCGTGAAGCTTTTTCGCACATCGATAGCGAACGCCTCATTGCCGGCCCCGATTGCGGACTCGGGATGTTGGACCTGGCAACCGCGACATCGAAGCTCACCAACCTGACTGCTGCCGCCAACTCCCTCGATTGAAGAGGCCTCAGTACCGCGTCATGGGGAGCTCTCCACAAACCGGATAGGCAGGTCATCAGGCGTTCGTCGTGTCAGATCATCGAACCGCACCACCACGCCGCTGCCTGGTGAGCTGAAGGCGCCATGGACCGAAATGTAGATTCGATCATCATCACCGATGAGCAGCGCAGTTGGAAACGGCAAACCCTCCACCAGCACCCGGCCCGTGACCCAGCCATCGCCCTCCAGCTCGAGACGGATCAACCGCCCTGTCGAGCCGCGATATGGATCACCCGTTTCTGAGGCTTCGAGAAACTCGAGCACGTACAACCGACCCGACGTGTCGAAGGCCAGGTCGATTGGAGTCGTCAGGTTTTCGGCCGCCACGTCGGATGAGCCATCGGGGTAGATCCGCAACACCGCACCATCGCCCTCTGCGTGGGGCAGTTCGCTGAATGAGGTCACATAGACCAGAGCGTCCGGTCCGCGGGCAATACCGGTCAGAACCTCGTGCCCTGTAGCATCGGATAACACCTTGACATCACCATCGAGTTCCACCGCCAATACATGACCGGTTGCCCCATCTGTGACGAGGAAACGCTCATTTGGAGAATCCGGGATCATGGCGAACGGATTGGAGATGATGTCAACTTCGTCCAAGAAGTCGGGTTGTGCCGTTTCGGTCGCAAAGGCCAGGAGGTCGGCCATGACGTCTGGAGGGGTGGCGGGGTCACTGATCCTCAGGAGTTTTCGCGCCAGGTCGCCCTGGCCCTCGCCAGTGAGCAGATAGAGCTCTCCTTCCATCTCCACCACATCGGCAGGCCCTGTTGTTACGCCGGTGACGTTGTAAAGGACATACGGAAGCTGCTCAATGACTCGCTCGCGGGCTCCGTCTGTGTCCACGCAACTGACCGATCCCGTTTCGGCGAGATTCGCAGTCGGGCCTTCCCTCACCTCCTGACCCTCAGCGAGCCGGCCCGCTTCGGCCACGCACAGAGTTCCGTCTGCCAGGACCCACAGACCCCGAGGTTCATTCAGCCCATCCAGAACGACCTCGTATCCCGAGTCATCGGATCCGCAGGCGGCCACCACCACCAGCGTCGCCAGAGCCCAGCCGATACTCCGAGTCCGCATCTAGAGCGGACGAAGGAAGTCCGCCTGAATGCCGGCCAGGAATGCCGCCTCGCTCACGCTGAACGCGAAACTCCACCGGGCCGTCTCGTTTGAGTCCGCGACGTCGTTGGGGAGTTCGTCAAACGAGTCGGGGTAAGCCACATCCGGGGCGTAACCCATATCCACGACGACCAAGCGCTCCTCCGGGGCTTGCGATGCCATACACCAAACCCTAGCTGCCGGTTCCGATCACTCCCAAGATGGGCCAGCCGGCGATATGAGCTTTCGGCCGATGAGAATGGCCTCACGCTCCAAACGCGAAGAGGCCCCGAGGGAGCGGTGGCCGAAGCCATCACCCTCTCGGGGCTTTTCGACCCGTCTGGTGCTCCAGCCCTAGAGCCGGTCCACCAGTCGGATA
>JAZFTN010000228.1:0-5139 GCA_036446715.1 Acidimicrobiia bacterium
GCCGACACGGCTGTCGCGGTATCGACGTCGTACACGCCGTCGAACATTCCAGGGCTGTAACCGAGATCCATCAGGGCCTGCTCGAGTTGGCGCACATCCGGCCCGTACAGGAATCCACCACCGCTGGTGATGAGAATCGGCGTGCCCGAGCTCACGTTCGCGCCAACTGCGGATTGCAGGGACACCACTTGGGCAGGGAGGGGGGCGAAGATGATGTCGCCGACCGAGATGCGTCCAGTCTCTTCGACACCCAGGTCTTCCTGCCATCGATGGACCATCGACTCTGTGACTGATGTGAATTCGTCGTCAATAGTCACTGTCCCGTCCGGATCAAATCCGAGGTCGACGAGGGCTTGTTCCAACTGCTGCACGTCCGTCCCCTCAACACCGTCACGCAGCGTTCGGTACATCGGAAGATCCCCCTCCAGGACAACGGTTGGGATCTCGTCGACCCGTGAGATGACATCTCCACTCTCGATGATGGTCCCCGTAGCCGGCAGCCAGGTGAGGACACCGGAGCGACCAGCCGGGATCGTCACATTGGTATCGCCCAGCCCGAAGTCTCGGTATGCGGGTATCGCGCCGCTCACCAGCAGTATTGGGGCGTCGTTGATTGCGAAGAGGGCTTCGCCTGAGGTCACAAGTGTTCCGGCTTCTGGGAGCCAGGTGACGGTGCCGGCTATGCCTGCAGTGAACTCCCCAGCGACAGGCCGTCCAAGAGTTGCGTCATAGATGGTCTCGTCAGCCAGATCGGTGCGGATCACTTCCGCAGTGTTGAAGGACACTTCGACGGGCTCGGAGCCGGTGGCTGGCCTGATGACCGATGCGGCGATGACCACACCCGCGGTGATCAGCAAGCCGACTCCGATCAAGATCCACCACCTGCGACGTAGCGTTGGCTTTGAGGCGAGCCCCTCTGGAAGATCTGAGTCCAACGCGAGGTCGTCTCTGGTGGTGGGTTCCTCAGAAGTCAACCGTTGCCACCTCCCAAGCCTCCGCCACGGAGGCCAAAACCGCCTTCGAAGATGCCCTGACACTCCTCTGCGGCTTCCTGGAAGGCCGGGTCCTGGGGGTTGATGTCACCGAACAGGCCACCACGACCGCCGGTGCCGGGACCGAAGCCACCGGAGAAATCGGGGTCGGGCATCTCAATGCCCTGATCCCTCATACAGGAGGCGAACTCGAGGAAGTTGTCCTGGAACTCACTCTGGTCGAAGGTCCGGAAGTTGTCCTGAATGAGACCCTCGATGAGCGATCCGCATTCTTCGAAAGCTGCTTGGAGAGTGCCCTGGTCGGCGCCGAGCTGGCCGGGTCCACCACCACCGAATATCTGGAGATTCCCTCTTTGGTCTAACTGGGGGTCGGGGAATTCTGGGACACCGTTATCACGCATGCATTGGGCAAACGCCAACAGCGCTTCTTCTGCGTCACCATCGCGTTGATCTTCGGATGACTGCGGGACGGTGGTTCCGGCGTCTTCCAGGGTCGCAACCTCACTGTCTGAGTTTGTGCCACACGCGGCGAGCACGAGCGCCAGCACAGAGAGAATTATCATCTGCCTCATATTCCAATCCTGCGTGAAGGAACAGCCAGTCAAGTTTGGCTGCCAAACAACAGGAAACTGTAAAGAACCCAGGAAGTTCCCACGGGTGGTTGGTTTGGAGTCTGTTCAGATGTGTATGGCTACCTCTTCGGCAAGGGTCTGCATGAGCTCCACTTGGTCTGAGTATTCAAGAGTCGGGAAGTGGCTGCGGGCGACGAACTCCACCGGAACACCGGCAGCCTGGCGGAGGCTGAGTAGAGAGGAGACGATCTGGTCTGGTGATCCAACGAGCGTTGCCCTCCCAAAGAGTTGGTCCCGGTTCTCCTCAGTGAATTCTGGGGCCGTAGGGGGCGGACCCGGCCGGGTGGCCGAGACCTCCATGTCAGAGTACTTCCACATCAATTGCCATAGGTGTTGTGTATACCGTTCTAATGCTTCGGCCTCGGAGTTGGCTGGGAGCATCACCGAATAGTGGACTATTCGTAGTTCGGACGGGTCGCGGCCCACCCGGTCACACTCATCACGAATCCAATCCAACTGTTGGAGAAAAATGCGGCGGGGAGTGTTGGCGTAGATCCCGTCAGCCAGACGGGCAGCCCGGCGGATCGCTGGTTCTGCGCCACCGCCGATCAATACCTGAATGTGTTTGGAGGGTCTTGGTCGTACCGCCAGTTCTGGCAGGTCGTAGATCTTCCCCTGATGGCGAAACGGCTCTCCTGACCACGCTTTGGGAAGGATGGACAGGATCTCCTCCATGGCCGCGCCCCGAGTTCTCGGATCTGCCCCGAGTCCGGCGAATTCTGTTTCGCTCCATCCGAGTCCCAGACCCAGAGTGAAACGGCCGCCGCTCAACAGGCTCACCGTGGCTGCGTCTTCGGCAAGACGCAGAGGATGATGCAACGGAGCGAGTATCACACCGGTTCCTATTTCGATCTTGGAGGTGGCAGCAGCTATCGCACCACTGACCACCGCGAGAGAGGGCATGTAACCGTCGTCCACGAAGTGGTGCTCTGTCGTCCAGACCGAACTGAGGCCAAGTCGTTCGGCCTCCACTGCCAACTCGACAGTCTCTTCATATGCACGAGACCAATCAGTCTCCCCTGGTCGTAACTGGGCGCCAAGTAGTCCAATTCCGAGGCTCATCACTTCTCCTTTAGACAAATCGAATACATCGCGGGCCAACTAAACAAGGAGTCCAACCAATTCCAGCGTTGATTGTCGTATTGTCAAACTCCAGTAGTGGAGCGTAATTCGAGGATCAAACTCAGAGGATCGATAGCCGTCCTGTTCGCGGTGGCTCTTTCCGCGTGCACGGTTTCGACCGTACCCAGCACCACCACTCTTCCAAAGCCAGGTTCTTCGACATCGGCGGGAACCACCGCTGCGACTCTGGACCCGGCGCTGGACGAGGCACTGCCCATCGATCCAGACGTGCGGATCGGAACCCTCGACAATGATCTGACCTATTACATCCGGTTCAACGATTCTCCCGGCGAGAGGGTCGAGTTGAAACTTCTGGTCAATGTCGGCTCCCTACAGGAGGATGAGGATCAGGCCGGCTCCGCCCACTTCCTCGAGCACATGATGTTCAACGGGACGGAGAGGTTCCCTCGAAACGAACTGATCGCGGTCCTCGAGTCGTTTGGCCCCCGGTTCGGACCCGATATCAACGCCCACACCTCGTTCGACGAGACAGTTTATGAGCTTTCGTTGTCTGCCGATGACGAGTTGATCGCTCTCGGAATCGATGTACTGCGGGAATGGGCCGGCGAGGCAACGCTCACCGAGACAGATGTTGTCGAAGAGAGAGGAATAGTCGTCGACGAGTGGAGGCTGAGGGCGCAGGGATACGGCGGTCGCATCGGAGAGGCGTTTCAACAACTGGTGCTTCCGGGCACGGTCTATGAGGGAAAGCTGCCGATCGGAACCGCCGAGTCGATTGAAGCAACCACTCCAGAGCAGCTTCGCCGCTTCTACGACGACTGGTATCGACCCGATTTGATGGCAGTGGTGGCCGTTGGCGACTTCGACGTTGACCAGATGGAGGATCGTATCCGGTCTGCTTTTGCCGACCTCGAGGGCCCGGGCAACCCGCGACCCTTCGTTCCGGGGACCTATGAGCCTCCACGCGCGACACGGGCTTCTGGTTTCACCGACGAGGAAACGGCCAGCGCTTCGGTGACCGTGCTCTGGCCGAGCGAATCGTCGAGCTTGGAGACAGTCGGCCAATATCAATCCTCGGTAGCCGGCTCAATGGTCCTCAATATCGTGGCGAACCGACTCAACGACGATGCCCTCAGGGGAGACGCTCCCCTGCTGGGGTCTTCTGCAGTGGAGTTGACCTACGGGCGAGCGATCCGGCTGGCGGGAATCGACGCCCAGGCGAGACCGCCAGATCTCGAAGAGGCACTCAGGCTGACACTGGCCGAGGTCGAGCGACTCAAGGAATTCGGCATAACCGACGAGGAGTTTGATCGGGCCATCACACGATTCGCAGCTGCATCAGAGCAGTTACACGAACAGCAAGAGTCGGCACAGGATTCGCTATTTGCCGACCAGATAGTCGCCTATCACCTTTCCGGCGGCCACCTGATGAGCCCCGTGCAGCGATTCCAAGTGGAGTCGGGAGTACTCGATCGTCTCACCAAGGCCGATCTGGAACGGGCGTTGGCCACAACCGTCGACACCCCGCCGGTCATTCTTGCGGTCGGTCCCGACGACTCAGACGCAGTCGTACCCGGTGAGAATCGCATACTCGAATTGATGGACGAGGTGGCGGCCGCACAGATAACGACAAGAGAAGACACCGCTTCTGATGTCGACGTTCTCATGGCGACTCCAGACGCAGCCTCCATCCTCACCAGTGAGGTGGATGACGCTTTTGGCTATACGACACTGACGTTCGAGAACGGTGCGACTGTCTTTCTCTGGCACAGCGAGATCGCAGAGGAGACCGTATTCATGGCCGCCGAAAGCTTTGGCGGGACCTCCCAAATCGCAATTGAGGATCTTCCTGAGGCGTTCTTGATCATCGACATCATCACCAGGAGTGGTGTTGGACCGGCCGATGTGCCAACACTGCAACGGCTGTTGGCCGACAGGATTGTCGCGGTGTTCCCGTGGATTTCTGAGACCCGGGAAGGCCTCACCGGCCGTGCCGGGATCAGCGATGTTGAGGTCCTTTTTCAACTCACTCACCTGTACATAACGGCGCCGCGCGTCGATGACGTTGCCGTCATGGCGGTGCTGGATGAGATGGCCACTCTGAACGTATCGCGAGATGATCTGCCCGACGTCGTTTTTCAGGAGGCTCTCGATCGGGGTTACTACGGGGATGATCCCCGATACTTCGTGATACCGAGTGCCGAGCAGCTAGCCGACTTCGACCCTGTCCGAGCCGAGGAGGTTTATCGGGAGCGATTCGCCAACGCCGGCGACTTCGCCTTTGCCTTTGTCGGAGACTTCGACATCGGCGAGATCACGGACCTGGCTGCCCGGTACATCGGAACCCTCCCGGGGACCCCGGATCGTGAGCGTTGGGTTGACAACCAGCCTCTGCCGCCTCGTGAGGTGCAGGTGTCAACAGTCGAAGCGGG
>JAZFTN010000229.1:0-4133 GCA_036446715.1 Acidimicrobiia bacterium
TCCCTGCCGACGAGCCCAGAGCAACCTTTGTGTTGGTTCACGGGCTGGCCGAGCACTCGGGAAGGTATGAGAGAACCGGCTCGCTTCTCTCCGACGCCGGTTTTCATGTCCGGTCCTTCGACCTCATCGGCGCAGGCGCCACTGGCGGCGACCGGTGGGATATCGACGACTGGAGTCGCTATCACGAGCAGATACGCACTCACGTCGAGTGGGCCAGGTCCCAGGCTCACCCGGTGGTCTTGATGGGACACTCACTGGGAGGCAATCTCGTCCTTGGTTATGCGACCAGCGACGGGCCGCCACCGGATCTCGTTGTCGTTTCCGCGCCCGCCCTTGGCGGAGGAGCGGTGTGGCAGAAAGCCGTCGCTCCGTTTTTCGCCAAGATCGCGCCAACTCTGTCCATGCCCAACAACCTCGACGGTGAGCACCTTTCACGCGATCCAGCCGTCGCAGAGGCATATTTTGCCGACCCGCTCGTTCACATCAAGTCAACGACACGATTCGGTGCATCCTTTTTCAAGGCCATGGACGACGTAACCGAGAGTTGCAGCAGTCTTGACCTGCCGACGCTGGTACTTCACGGTGGAATGGACTCCCTGGTCCCCCCGCAATCAACCGCGTTCCTGGGGTTTCTCCCAGATGTCGAGCGCAAGCTCTACCCCAACTTGCGTCATGAGATCCTCAACGAGCCGGAGGGGCCGGAAGTCGTCGCCGACGTCATCGAATGGGTTGATGCCCGGATCTGATGCCGCTTCCCAAGGGTCTCACCCGATTCAACCGATCTGTCACCAACAGGATCACAAAGCCCGCCGCCAGGCGTCTCGGAGGGTTCGGGGTTCTTCACCACATTGGTCGCCAGAGTGGAAACGATTATGAGACCCCGCTCAACGTCTGGAGACACGGCTCCGAGGTGATTGTGGCTCTCACATACGGGTCGGATGTCGATTGGTTGAAGAACGCCACAGTGGCGGAGTCCTCGATCTTGGTGATGGGTGGCAATGAGGTTCGGGTGGGTCGTCCCCGGAGCATTGCGGAGGACGAGGGGCTCGAGATGGTTCCGAAGACTGTTGGAAGGATCCTCGGGGTCCTGGGCGTTGACGAGTTCGTCGTCTTTCCGGTTCTTTAGTGCCCCGACCACCAACGTTGGTGGCCAGATCACTAGCCCGCCCACCTCAACAGCACCTTGGCCGAGTCGCTGCCCTGGATTGCCGTGAAAGCGTCCTCATAATCCTCGGCGTCGAAACGATGTGTGATGACAGGCGAAATGTCGAGCCCGGACTGAACCAGGACGTTCATCTTGTACCAGGTGTCGAACATCTTCCGTCCGTAGATCCCCTTGAGATTCAACATGTTGAAGATCACGATCGTCCAATCGATCGGGAACGGTTCGGTGGGGATCCCCAGAATCGCCACATTCGCCCCATGAATGGTGTTGTCCAGAATGTCCTGGAGAGCCCGCGGGTTGCCCGACATCTCGAGCGCCACGTCAAAACCTTCCGTCATCCCCAGATCCTTCTGAATCTGTTGAAGATCCTCGGAGCGCACATCCACAGCCCGGCTCGCCCCCATTCGCTCGGCCAGATCGAGGCGAAACGGATTGACATCGGTAACAACGACATTCCTTGCCCCGGCATGGCTGACAACCGCTGTAGCCAGAAGTCCTATGGGGCCGACACCGGTGATGAGCACATCCTCACCCAGCACGGGAAACTCGAGGGCCGTGTGCACCGCGTTGCCGAACGGATCGAAAAGTGCCGCTATTTCCGGGTCGAGACCTTCGATGTGGCGCCAGACGTTGCCCTTGGGGACTACCAGGTAATCCGCAAAAGCCCCCGGGATGCTCACGCCGATGCCCTCGGGCTGCCGGCAGAGGTGTCTTCTTCCCGCCAGACAGTTACGACAGTGCCCACAGACGACATGTCCCTCGGCACTCACCAATTCCCCCTCGACGAAGCCGGAGACATTCGAGCCCACACCGGCGATGTAGCCGGAGAACTCATGTCCCACTGTCAGTGGAACAGGGATCGTCGCCTGGGCCCACTCATCCCACTCGTAGATATGGAGATCAGTTCCACATATACCGGTGGTATGGACCTGGATCAAGATCTCGTCGGGCCCTGGCTGGGGGACTGTCACATCATCGAGTCGAAAACCGATCTCATCCGGATGTTTCACCAAGGCGCGCATCGTCTTCTCCAGACCGGATTCAGGATGGTGCCTGCGGAGAGATAGGGGAAAATCTCAACCTTCCGTAGCTCACCATCTGGCTGATGGCGGAGCAAGACGTTGGCCAGCGTCATGAACCCACGCTAGCGCCGGTGCAGTATCAAGACACAGCCCTTTGGGTGTGCCACGATTGGGGGATGATCGACGGCTACGGAGGGAAACTCTTGATTGCGACACCGCAGCTGGTCGATCCCAACTTCTACCGCACCGTCATCCTGATGTTGCAACACGATGAGGAGGGAGCCGTCGGCATCGTTCTCAATCGACCAACCGAGGAGCGAGTGGACAACCATCTCCCGGAATGGACGGGGCGCGCCGTTGATCCTGGCTTGGTTCACTACGGAGGGCCGGTCGACCCTGATATCGCCATCGGCGTCGCTCTGGCCGCGGATGGGATGCCCACAGGCGTGCCCGGTCTCAGCCTGGTCGATCTGGCGGAGTCACCCGGCGAAGCGGAGGCACCGGTACGCGTCTACTCGGGCTACTCAGGTTGGGGATTGGAGCAGTTGGAGGGTGAGATCGCCATCGGCTCCTGGTATGTGGTTCAGGCGTCACCCGACGATCCGTTCGACGACCCCGATGCACAGTGGCAGAAGGTTCTTCGGAGGCAGTCGGGGTTCCTCTCCCTCGTGTCCACCTACCCCGACGACGTGCGTCAGAATTGAACCCGTCCGGAGCTGCCCCGGCTCTACCCTGATCACTCGTGACCACCGGCACCGCTCCCCGTCTCAGGCCAAGTCTGAGGAGACAAGCACCCGGTCTCGTCGTGGAGAGAGAGCTCTGGGACACCAAGTCCACCATCGTGGTGGGTGTCGACGAAGTGGGGAGAGGTGCGTGGGCAGGCCCGTTGACGGTCGGTGCGGCCGTCGTTCCCAAAGACCGTCGGGTTTACAAGATTCGCGATTCGAAAATGCTGACAGAAGCCGAGAGGGAGGCCCTGTTCGAGCGGGTCGCCGAGTGGTGTCCCTCGTGGTCCGTGGGACATGCTTCGTACCAGGAATGCGATGAGCTTGGAATGTCGGCTGCCCAGAGGTTGGCCGCCAGCCGAGCGATCGAAGGCTTGGGTTTGGCGCCAGATCATGTTCTGGTGGATGGCAACTGGGACTTCATTGGTGGTGCGCGCACGATCGTGAGAGGTGACAGCACTTCGCTTTCCATCGCTGCTGCATCAATCCTCGCCAAGGTGACTCGTGATCGCATCATGCGGGCCCAGGCCGATCAGTTCCCTGCCTACAACTTCGAGGCGAACAAGGGCTATCCCTGTCCGATCCACAAAGCCGCCCTTCAGGCATTTGGCCCCACGGCGATACATAGGAGGTCCTGGGTTTTCATGGATCACCTCATGTGGAATGGGTTGGAGCGGTTCCACCGTCCTGACGCCCAGATGCAGATTCCTTTCACGAGCTGACTCGCTGCCACGGGGACGAGGCGAATAGCCAATGGGTTGAGATGTGACGTTTGTTAGCGACCAAGAAACCCTTGTGTTAGGACTTGACAGTTGTTAACGTCGCTGATAGAGTCGAACATATGTTCGATCATGACACCTCGATCGGACTCTTGGATATTGATCCGTTGGGGGAGAGCCACGATGACGAGCTGATGTGTCAGCTCACCCAGGCCGCCATGGCCGAGGAGTGGGTTGAACCCGTCCGTCATACCTTGCCTGGCGATCTGGAGTCGATTCCTCCTGGTTTGTTACTTTCTGCGATCGCCGCTTCGGTGGACTGGACCAGATTGAATGGTCATGATGCGGTCCGGTTGATGAAGGCCGAGGTTCGTCTTTCCTCTCATCATGATGCCGGAAAGCTGGCGACGATGGTCGAGGTGGCTTATTCACCCGCAGGAGACGGTGACGCACCGGTGGAGAGAAATGTTGAGGAGGTGGAGTACGCCGCTTTCGAGATCGG
>JAZFTN010000230.1:0-4913 GCA_036446715.1 Acidimicrobiia bacterium
CCGCTACGCGGTGCTCAAGAGACTTGCGCGAAAGAATGGCAGTGCCCGTTATCTGGTTCTCTCCACCTCGGGTCGGGTCTCAACGGTTGGCTCCCGGGAGATCCCGAGTGCCAGTCGCCGGGCGGGCAAGCTCAATCTGCCAACGCCATTCAGGCCTCGTGACCGACGGTTCGTGCAGGAAGCACTGAGACGCTTGAGAAAAGTCCCGCCAGTGACGTCTGACCGATCGCCACAAGGAGAGATGTTGGTGGAACATCCCGTCGCGGAGTGTCCCGACGCGGGCCGTCATCTGGCGGCGATGAGACGCGCCAATCGAATCAGACGCCGTCTCAGCCAGCACAGGGCGTTGCGTCGAAGGTCGGGGTTCGGGCTTGTCGAAGAGTTCGGAGCGATCCGCCAGCTCCTCGAAGAGCTCGACTACACCGAGGGCTGGTCTCTGACAGGAAGAGGGGAACGGCTGCGAAAGATCTACAACGAGACCGACCTGCTTCTGGCCGAAACAGTAGAGAGGGGTTTTCTCTACGGTCTCGAGGCCCCAGAGCTCGCTTCTCTACTGTCGGTATTCGTCTATGAGCCAAGGTCTGATCAGGCATCGGTTCCCGATTGGCCCACCCAGGAGCTAGCGGTCCGATGGTCAGACATCGAGACGCTCTGGAAGGACCTCACCGAGCGGGAGCGGGATCTGCGACTCTCGCCAACCAGACGCCCGGACCCCGGTTTTGGCAACCTTGCCTATCTTTGGGCGGGCGAGATGGCTTTCGATGATCTTCCGACACACGGCATGGCGCCGGGTGATTTCGTGCGTGTCTCCCGCCAACTAGCGGATCTGCTCCGCCAGATCAGAGAGGGAGTCTCCGAGCTTCGCGAAGAGGCCACCATCGCGCTCATCTCCGTGGACCGGGGAGTCGTGGCGGCCCAAGGAGTTGGCTGATGCGCAGGTGGCTCGTGATCGTGAACAAGGCGGCCGGCCGCAAGGCGGTACAGGTCGGGCAGATACAGGAGGTCTTGAAAGCCGCTTCGGTCGACGCCGACATGGTGGTGCCCGAGTCCCGGGCCGAAACGGAGGAGGTCCTGAAAACTGCCGCCTCCGAGGGGAGGACCCACTTTGCCCTGGTTGGAGGTGACGGCACCGTCAACCTCGCCGTGAATGTCCTCCTGAACCTCGATCTCGATGGTCCCCCCACTATCGGGGTTCTTCCGGTCGGTACCGGCTGTGACCTGCTTCGCACGTTTGGGCTTCCTCAGGAGTTGGGGGCGGCGGCCAAGCACCTTGCCACCGAGGAGACATACGCCATCGACGTGGTGACGCTGGAGGGCGTCTGGGGTCGGCGATATTTTGTCAACGTCGCCCAGGTCGGGGCGGGCGCCGCAGCCGCCGAGACGGCGCCCAAGATCACCCGTAAACTGGGTGTACTCCGGTATCCGCTGGCGTTCGGAATTCGTCTGCCCCGGTTTCCAATGGCGAATGTGACTGTCACAACAGAGCGTCGCACTTATGAATCGAAGGCCCTTGCGGTGATCATGGCCAACGCGCAATTCTTCGCAGGCGGATGGAACGTGGCGCCCAAGGCGACCTTGGCAGACGGCATTCTTGACATTCAGATAATCAGCGCCAGCAAGGCTCGGGCGCCCGCCATCGTGCCGAAAGTGATCAAGGGAACCCATCTTCGGGACCCCTCCGTGCGACGCTTCACGGCCGCTGAGTTCAGAATCGAGACCGAGCCGAGGTGGCCATTGGAAGCAGATGGTGACCTGGTCGGGAATACGACAGTCTCGGGTCGGGTTGTTCCCGCCGCGATACACCTCAAAATCTGATCGAGCTTGCCTTATACTCCCGCGCCGTCGGGACCGACCCCCGCATGGAAATGGCAAAAAAGAAAACCGCGGACATCACGAAAGAGAAAGCCTCCGACATCGAGGAGCTCAAAGACGGCGAGGAAGTCGAATCTGAAGATGGCGAGCTCGAGGATGACGCTTTCGAGGACGAGGCCACTTTGGACGACGACGACGACGACGACGAGTCCGACGACAGCCACGACGAGGAAACGGCCGAAGCCCTCGAAGAACTGGAGTCCGAGGAGTTGAAGCTGACCGAGGATGAGGAGAGCGAGGCGCTACTCGTTGACGAGGTCAAAGAGCTTCGGGCCATGCGACGTGAGGAGTTGACGATGAATGTCGACGCCCAGGGTCAGAAGTCGGACGAGTTTGTCTGCCAGTCGTGCTTCATGGTGAAGCGGATGAGCCAGATGGCCAACAAGCGCAAGATGATCTGCCAGGACTGTGTTGCCTGAACGGGTCACGGTCGTCGTACCCACCTACAACGAGCGCGAGAATCTTGCCGATCTGACCCAAGCCGTTACCGCCCTTGGCTACGAGGTTCTCGTGGTCGACGACGCCTCCCCAGACGGAACGGGTGAGATTGCCGACGGTTTGAGCCGGGACAACCATCTGATATCCGTTCTGCATCGCACCGCTAAAGAGGGACTCGGTCCCGCCTATGCCGCTGCGTTTGACCACCTCCTCGAAGGCGACACCGAGGTGGTCATCGAGATGGACGCCGACTTCAGTCATGATCCGGCTGACCTCCCCCGACTGGTGGCCGCAATCGAAGAGGGCGCCGAATTGGCGATTGGCTCGCGTTATGTGCCCGGAGGCTCCACGCCCGATTGGCCGGCTCATCGGCGTTTCATCTCCCGGGCCGGAAATCTCTACGCGAGGGTGATGCTGGGCACGCCGATTCATGACGCAACCGCCGGTTTCAGGGCCTTTACCCGCGCAGCTCTGACCCGTCTGCCATATCGGGAGGCCGAGGCTTCGGGTTATGGCTTTCAGGTGGAGATGGCCTGGCGGGCACACCAGCTCGGTCTGTCAATCATCGAGGTGCCGGTCAGCTTCAAGGATCGAACGCGGGGAACGTCCAAGATGGGTCTGAGAATCGTCGCCGAGGCCATGTGGCTGGTGACGATCTGGGGGCTGGGACGGCTCTGGCGAGCACTACCGTTCACCCGTACATGAGAGTCGCGGCAAGGGAAGCATCGCCAGACGACATCGACGTCCTTGTCAGTCTCTACAGATCGCTCGAGGAAGAGATGGTAGGTCTTCACCCGATGTGGCACCTGGCCGATGGGCTTGCCGAGCCGGTCGATGAGTCGTTTGCTGAAGCGCTCCGCCATCCCGATGTCATCGTCTTGATCGGAGAAATCGATGACATTCCTTTCGGATTCCTGTTGGCTCGGATAGAGACTTTGTTGTACCAGGCAGGGGACGAGAGAATTGGCGCGATACGTCTGATCTTCGTGGACCATGAGGCGAGAGAGGTCGCCGTGGGCGAGGGAATGAGAGACATGGCCCTCGAAAAGCTCCGTAAACGGGGGGTAACCAAATTCGACGCTCATGTTCTCCCCGGTCATCGTCTTGCCAAGAACTTCTTCGAGGCGGGCGGATTCAGCGCCAGGTCAATCGTGATGCATCACGACGACAACCGTGAATGAGGTTCCGCTCATCGGGGTTGGCGTCGTCATCATCGAGAAGCGGCATCTCCTTTTGATAAAGCGGGGAAACGAGCCCGGAAAGGGCCTTTGGGCAGTCCCGGGAGGGAAGGTGCACATCGGCGAGACCCTCAAGGCCGCGGCGCGGCGCGAAGCGTTCGAAGAGACCGGTCTGGACGTCGACGTCGGAGAGGTCGCCTGGGTTGGAGAGCACATCACCGACACACGTCACATCGTCCTGATCGACTTCTACGCGACCGCGACGGGCGGCTACCTGGCCGCGTCCGATGATGCGGATGAGGCTGAATGGGTGGAATTGGACATGGTGGACTCCTATCCGCTAACACCGACCATGCACGACCTGTTAGAGGAACTGAGGCAATGAGCTCACATGTCATCTCGCTCCTACAAACTCTGATCCAGAACGCATGTGTGAACGACGGAACACGAGATTCCGGGCAGGAGCACCGCTCCGTGGAGACGCTATTGGAGTACTTCGGAGTCGCAGGGGAGATCTTCGAGCCCGCCCCAGGACGTCAATCGCTGATCTATAGGATCAGCGGAACCGATTCCGACGCCCCATCGCTGGCGTTCGTGCCACACCTCGACGTTGTGCCTGTCGAACCCAGCGGATGGAGCCAGGATCCCTTTGGTGGTGAGATCATCGACGGCTTCGTATATGGTCGAGGAGCGATCGACATGCTCAACGTCACCGCTGCCATGTCGGCTGCTGTGCGTCCCTATTTGACAGGTGAAATCCAGCCGAGAGGTGACCTTCTCTTCATCGCAGTGGCCGATGAGGAAGGTGGGGGAAGATTCGGGGCCTCGGCCCTGGTCGAGGAGCGCTGGGATCTGGTCCGGGCCGACTACTTGCTGACCGAGGTCGCCTATCCACCCCCGTCTTCTGCCGCAGAGCCGCTCATCCCCGTGGCCATCGGAGAGAAGGGGGCCTTTTGGTCGACATTGACGGCAACGGGAACCCCCGGACATGGCTCTGCGCCATACCAATCGGACAACGCATTGCGGAAAATGGTCGAGGCTCTCCACGGCCTCTTCGAATCGGATACTCCGGTGTCGATCAGCCCGGAATGGGTGAGTTTCTTGAGCGCCCTTGCGTTGGAAGATGACCTGAAGGAGGCTCTCGCCGATCCCGATCGAGTGGACGAGGCGATTGACAGACTGGCGGTGACGGACCCGCTCTTCGCGAGGTACGTGCACGCGGTCACCCATCTGACGGTGTCGCCCAACATGTTGGACGCCGGTATGAAGGCGAACATCATCGCTGACGGGGCCAAAGCGTCGGTCGACATACGCGCACTTCCCGGTATGGACCGAGATTTCGTCGATTCGTACTTGTTCAAGGCAATGGGCAGCGCCCGGGATGACATCGAAATCGCGCCTCAGATGGACAAAGAGTCAACCATC
>JAZFTN010000231.1:0-3740 GCA_036446715.1 Acidimicrobiia bacterium
GGTTCTAGTGGAAGAGGGCGGCTCGGGGGGACGAATCGCCGCACCCGTGGCACGGCATATCCTTCAGTACCTCATGGGCAATGAGCCCACGCCGATCGTTGAAGGCGAGAACACGGACTGATGACAGTTCTCACCAGAATCCGCGAGGTCGCGGTTGTCCGACGTGACAACAAGTTCGATCGCATTCTCTTTGCGACGATGCTCGCCCTGTCCGGATTTGGGCTGCTGATGATCTACTCGGCGACCCGAGAATCCGGCACCTTCTCGATGGAGCGTCAGATGATCTTTGTTGCTGCGGGACTGATCATCTATCTGCTTGCTTCCAACATCGACTATCGCGAATATCGAGGGGTCATCCCTGTAATCTCGCTGGTGACCCTGGTGCTGCTTCTGGCAGTCTTTGTGTTTGATCCTGTCAACAGCGTCAAGCGATGGATTCCGATCGGATTCTTCAATCTTCAGCCTGCCGAGTTTGCCAAGGTGGTGGTGATAGTGGTCCTCGCCAGTCTTCTCGCTCCGTCAAGCCGCGACGAGCTCGGATCGAAAGCCATGAGCTGGCAGAAGGTGTTGCAGGCTGTTGGGATCGTCGCGATCCCCGCTGCTCTCATCTACATGCAACCCGACCTTGGCACGACTCTCGTGTTCGGCTTCATCCTGTTCGCGATGCTTTTCGTTTCCGGTGCAACCTGGAGACAGCTGGTCTCGCTGTTCGCGGTCGTTGTCCTCGGTGTGGTGGCCGTTCTGCAACTCGGTCTGTTGAGGGCGCATCAGCTGGATCGTCTCCGGGTCTTGTTCCGGCCGGACATCGACCCGCAGGGGATCGGTTACCAGCTTCGACAATCGAAGACTGCCATTGGATCGGGCCAGCTATTTGGCAAAGGGCTGTTCAGCGAGGGAACGCTGACCGACTTCAACTACGTGCCTGAGCAAGAGAACGACTTCATCTTCACGGCGGTTGGTGAACAACTCGGTTTGATTGGCGGATTGCTGGTATTGGCAGCTTTCGGAATCATCGTGTGGCGTCTGTTGGTCATTTCGGCCAACTCCAGAGATCGATTCGGCGCCCTCATAGCCGCGGGGGTCGCCGCCATGGTGATGTTCCACGTCTTCGTCAACATCGGGATGACCATCGGAATAATGCCTGTAACAGGTCTTCCGCTCCCGTTCTTGAGCCAGGGTGGATCGTTCTACATGTCGATGGCGCTCGCTCTCGGCATCGCCAACTCCGTGTGGTTGATGAGGACCCCGGTCCCGGGCGAGAACCAACTGACCTAGTCCACCGAACTTCCGCGACAGCGCACCAATTCTTCGCTCTCTGTACTTGTTAGCCTCGCATCTCATGTTGAGAAGGAGCACAGACGGATGGGTAGAGGTCATCTGTGGCCCGATGTTCTCCGGAAAGAGCGAGGAGCTGATTCGCCGGGTTACCCGCTCCAAGATCGCCAGAATTCCTGTTCAGGTTTTCAAGCCTCAGCTCGACAACCGATACGCCGATGACGAGATCGTCTCCCATTCGCTCATGAAAGTGGAGGCAACCCCGGTGAGCGGGTCCCTCGAGCTTCTCAAGACGATTGCCGACGCCACCGAGGTGGTCGGGATTGACGAGGGCCAGTTCTTTGATGACGGTTTGGTGGACATCGTCGACAACCTTGCGGCCACCGGAAAACAGGTGATCATCGCCGGGCTGGACACCGACTACCTTCGCCGACCATTCGAGCCAATTCCTTCACTCTGCGATCGAGCGGAGTACGTCACCAAGATGCTGGCGGTCTGTCATCGCTGCGGCGGCCCGGGCATGTACACGCAACGAATCGTTCGGTCTGATGATCTGGTGGTGCTGGGCGCTCTCGAGGCGTATGAGGCCCGGTGCCGGATGTGCTACGACCCGACAGAGCCCGAGCAGCCTGAGCTCGGGTTGACCGGTGAATAGGTCCAGCAACAGACGTCTGTTAGCCTTTTCTCAGTCCGCCGGACGCGACGAATTCTTTTTCTCTGGAGTGTCATCGCTGATGAACGCCACCAGTACTCGGTCGCAACATTCGACCAGTAGAAATCTCGATTACATCCACCCCCAATTCGGGCGGTTGGTTGAGCGCTCGCCGGACCTCGAATTCATGGATCGGGTGCCCACCAGGAACCGGGCGAACCCGTCCTGCCAGATAGCGAATTCCCAGAGGAGTGAAATTATATGGCTCTATTCCGAAAGAAGGGCCCAGAAATCATCCGCAAGTCTTCGGCGGGGGAGACAGTCGAGGAGCGAAAGACCCTTCGTGTAAGAGGCCAAAAGGTCGAAGTCAGAAGGGTCGGAGCCTCAACCCAACAGCGACAACGATCCAACAAGCGCAGGGGCAGGTCCCAGGGGAGTGGGAGGTCGCGCAACGGAGTTTCTACTTCCCGGACGAGGTCGCGTCGGCCTATCGACGATGAGATCATCGTACCGACCGAGTCTGCGCGGAAACAGATGCTGGTCAGTGTCAGCAGAGAACAGACTCAGATCGTCATTCTCGAAGGGCCGGTCCTCGTAGAGCACTTCGTGGCACGCAGGGACTCGGACTCGTTGGCCGGCAACATCTATCTCGGTGTCGCCAGAAATGTCCTGCCTGGCATGGAGGCTGCATTCCTCGACTTCGGGGCCAACAAGAACGGCGTTCTCTACTCGTCGGATATTGCTTCCGAAGGTGGGGGCAACGGTCGAAACCAGAAACGGATCGAGCAGATACTCAAAGAGGGCGATCAAGTCCTCGTCCAAGTCACCAAGGACGCGATGGGCGCCAAAGGGGCGCGTCTCACCGGTATGCCGTCGCTGCCGGGGCGCTATCTGGTCCTTGTTCCCGACTCTGACAATGTCGGCATCAGCCGACGGCTACCCGACGAAGACCGAACACGACTCCGCGACGTGATCAACGAGGTGAGACCGGACGGGTACGGCGTGATTGTTCGAACGGCCGCCCTGGACGCTTCGGTTGAGGAGCTCGCCGCCGACATCTCGCGTCTTCTCACGGACTGGGAGAAGATCCAGTCTGAGGCCGCCGAGGGACGGCCGCCCCGGCTGATACATGAGGAGCCGGAACTGTTGATCAAGGTCATTCGTGAGCACTTCACGTCTGACTTTCGCAAACTGCTTATCGATGACCGCCAGGCGTACGACACCGTGGTTTCCTATCTGCGCTCCACTGCTCCTGATCTCGTTTCGAAGGCGCAGTTGTACGAAGACTCGATTCCCCTATTCGACCGCTATCACGTTGACGATCAGCTCAAGAAGGCTCTCGACAGGAAGGTCTATCTGCCTTCGGGCGGTCACCTCGTCATCGACAGGACAGAAGCCCTCACCGTGATCGATGTCAACACCGGAAAATTTGTCGGGTCGAGCAATCTCGAAGAGACGGTGCTCCAGAACAATCTCGAGGCGGCGGAGGAGCTAGGCCGTCAGCTTCGCCTGAGAGACATTGGTGGGATCATCGTCATCGACTTCATCGACATGGAGTCGACGGGCAACCAGCAGAAGGTCCTGCGACGTCTCAAGGAGGCTCTTGCCAAGGACAAGACCCGAACCCAGGTTTTCGATGTTTCCCATCTCGGTCTGGTCGAGATGACCAGAAAGAACGTGTCGGCGGGTCTTCTCGAGCAGTTCTCCCACAAGTGTGAGCATTGCTCGGGACGTGGCGTGGTCATCGACGAGTCTTTCGACTCGCGGGGGTCTCAGGTGGACTCTGTCTCCGAGGTCGAGGCGTCGTGAAGCT
>JAZFTN010000232.1:0-4697 GCA_036446715.1 Acidimicrobiia bacterium
TCGAGAGACGTGAAGGCGCTGAATGGCGCCCAACGTGTTATGGCCATTCCATCTCCTTTCTTTATCGAATCGACAGGGCCATACCTACCCATAGGCCAACATCCGGTGGAGCGCCAGAGTCTTAGGTCACATTCCTCGGACCGCATTGTCGCTCGCCAGCGCTACCCCTCAGTGGTGCCGTCAGCGCGCCACTCGATCACCGATCTGTTTTCGACCGTGTGGACTTCGGTGCCTAGCTCGGCGCATGCCTTATGGAACCGCTCCCTCACCCACAGCGCCTCCTTGCCCCCAGCAAGCCTGGTGTGGCAGTAATCGAGTGCCAGGGGGATCGCCTCGAGGCGAATCGGTCCGGCTGGCCCCAAGTCCACGAGGATGAGCATTCCCAGGTCGTTTCGGAAATGAGTATCAACGGCGTAGTCGTCGATGAAGTCGCCGAGGTCGTAGAGCACATTCCCTGACACGCCCTGAAAGACGTGGGCGGAATGTCCTGCCACCAGGGTTCTCCCACCCTTGACCATCTCGTGTGCGGCCCTCCGGACGTGAGGGACGGGGCGGCTGGTCATGTTGGGTCCCCAGTGTGGGGTGACCAGGACCGCATCTGCGTCGCCCTGCTCCATCGACTGGAACACCCAATCCGGGACGCCACGACGAAGATCGGCGTAGGCGACGCCCGGTGTGTCGATGCCTGCTTGATAATTGTGCGGGTGGTCGGTCAACCCGACCACCCGCAACCGGAAGCCCTTGCTCTCGATGATCACAGGGCGGCGAGCCTGCTCGACATCTCGACCGGCTCCGACTGTTGCCACCCCCGCCTCTGATAGCAGGTCCAGCGTGTCCATGAGCGCCACCCGCCCGTAGTCCAGAGCGTGGTTGTTGGCGAGGTTGACGCAGTCGACGCCCAAATGCCGCAACAGATCCAACGCTTGTGGCGGGGCACGGAAGAAGAACGGTTTGAGTGGGTCGGGCCAGCGTTCGCCTCGCTCCGACACGCAACACTCGAGGTTCAGCACGAAGAGGTCTGCCTCACTCAGAATGGCGACTACATCTTCTGAGACCAGCGATCCGGGCCGCTGGGTCTGCAATGCCTCTGCTACCCCCCGACCGAGCATGGTGTCTCCCGCCAGGGCGAGTCGGATTCCAGTCGACACTTCTAAACCCTCACGGATCGTCACCCACCAGGCCTGTCACTATCACATCGGCGCCTGAGGTTGGTCCACCACCCACCCTGCTCCCAGGGGACGCGGTCGTGTTGAACCAGGTGAATGAGTAGGCACCAGCAATGTCGAGTTCGAAGTCAACTGCTCTTTTGGGCCAGACCCAACTCCTCAGAACGTCTTACCCAGCGGGCAATGTCACGGGGAGTGATGATCCCAACAACGTCGCCGTCGTCGAGTACCAGAACCCGGTCCTGGTCTTCCTCGCGCAGTCGTGTCATCACTTCAACCATTGGTGTACCGGGTTCCACGGTGCAGGTTTCGTCGAGGCCTGTGGTTGCGGTCCAAACTTGTCGGATCTCCCACTGATCACGGGGGATTTGTCGAACTGCCCTCAGCGTGAGCAGACCGGTCTTTTCCACACCATCCACTGGGAACGCCGAGTGGTCATAACGCTGGAAAAACTGGTCAACCGCTTCACTGATGGTTGCGTTCGATGGGATCGTCACCAGATTCGGCGACATGAGATCACGGGCCTTCACATCCTTGAGGAGGAGTCGGAGCATCACATCCTGGTCTGAAGCGGCTGCCGCCATGAAAAGAAACCATCCAATGACCGCCAGCCAAAGCCCCCCCAGATTTCCCTGGAACACGGTGAGAAGACCGAGACCGATCATGATAGCGGCGATCGCCTTTCCTGCACGGGCGGCGCCTCGAGTGGCCCGGGTCAAGCTTCCGGTGCTTGCCCAGAGGATCGATCGCAGCACCCTGCCGCCATCGAGGGGAAAGCCAGGGAGAAGGTTGAACAAACCCAAGGCAAGATTCATCCAACCGAGGAATCCGAGTGCGTACTCGACTGGCTCAGGAAAGAGACTCCCGACGGTATTTACCACCACCCACAACAGTCCGGCCAGGACCAAGCTGGTCACCGGGCCGACAATGGCCACGAGAAACTCGTCGCGAGGTCGGCGCGCCTCCATTTTCGTCTGGGTGACGCCGCCAAAGAGAAAAAGGGTGATCCCCTCCACCGTGATCCCCAACCCTTGGGCCACCACCGAATGACTCAACTCGTGCAGGAGAACTGATCCGAAGAACACAACAACAAATCCGGCCGCCAGAAGAATCCTTGCTCCAGTTTCCATCCCGGGGAACTCCAACCCGAACTGGGCATAGAACGACCAGCCAAACAGGAAGGCGATCACCAGCCAGGATGGATCGATGCGAACCTCGATTCCGAACATCCGGCCTAGACGGACCGCGTTGACAAACATCTACTCGTCACCAGGGAAAATATCGCAGCCGGGCAGCAACCAAATCCTCGGACAGTCTGGTAGGAGCCATCACGTGTTCCACAGCTCCTCCGGCGTCGACCACCGCCCGTGTCAGCGTTTCAAAGAGATCCGGGATGTCCTCGGTTTGCGCTCCGCATTCGGGGCACACTTCGACTCTCAGAGACAGTCCGCCACAACGCGGGCACAACGACCCTTTCATCACCGCGCCGTCATGAACCAGCAGATGGGCGACGGCGTGGCGGTTTGCCGCCCGTAGCACCCGTTCCACACCTACAGCGGCCAGATCCCCGGCGTCGAAAACGGCATAGACCTCATCGACCAGGCCCGACTCCTCTCGCAGTTCGAACTTCTCCTCGAGCTCAGCGATCCTGGTTGCCAGAATCGCGGGAGTGAGCGTGTGGAGGTCGATCACGAATGTCTCGGTGATCGCTCGGAGCTTCGGCTCGAGGAAGGGCAGAAAGGCTGTTGTCGCTTCGGTTTGGCCACCCACGAACACCAACTCGATATTGAACTCGCGACGTAGCCAGTTGAGTCGCTCGGCGGCGTCCCGGAACAGATGGTGACGCACCTCTTCGGCGTGCAAACGATGACGATACTCCTCCAGCGCATACCAGCCGGCCAGGTTCGACTTCCGCAGCTCTTCGGCTTCGATCATTTCGCGGTGCAGCGCCTCGCCCATGTAATGGACCACGATCTCAGCGGTACGCGCATCGAGGACCACCGACGCTACCTTTCGGTACTGTTCGAGCAAGGCTCGCATAGGACGCAAATAGGGCGTGGGCCCGACCATGGCGCAGTCCCACACTCCTCTCGGCATCGTCAACTGCTCTTCCAGCCCCAGGCCGTCGCATAGGAACACCGCCACGCTGGAACCGAGCAGCGTCTCGAACTTCGGAGCCGTCTCCAGCACCCTGTCTACCCCGGCGCGGAGCGACATCGAAGAGTCGTGATCCAGTTCGCTTGAAGCGGCGAGCTTCTTGATCGGAGATAACAGGTCGCGCAACCGGGGACTGATGGATCGTCTCTCGATGCGTTCAGCGGAGAGGTCGAGATACACCGAGAGAATGGGAAGCGACGAACTCTCGAGCTCCATCAACCTGTTCAATTCCTTTTCGAGATGACCGGCCATTTCCCGTCTTCCATCGATCGACGCGCCTTTTCACGGGCCATATCGAACGTACGCGGCGATGACTCGCTTGCGAAGGGTCCTTGGTCCCGGCCTGGTCGGCCAATCTGCGGTTTTGGGGAACAATATTTGTCGAACAGACGTTCGACCTATTGTGAAGAATCAGATGACAGACAACACAACCCGGGCAAGTGGGCTCGTTGACGAGAGTGGCCGCCTGACTACCGATGTCCTCAAGCAGTATCTCGTCGATATCGGCCGATACGATTTGCTCACCGCAGAGGATGAGGTTCGTCTCGCCCAGGCCATGGAGAAAGCCAACGAGGCCCAGCGCCGTTTGGACACCGGGACTCCAAGAGGGTCAGCCGAACGCGCTCGCTTACAACGTGCAGTTCGCCTCGGGAGCCAGGCGCGCGAGCAGTTCATCGCGGCCAATCTGCGTCTGGTCGTCGCCAACGCCCGGCACTATGCCGGGGGCAACGTCGACATGCTCGATCTCGTTCAAGAGGGAAACCTGGGTTTGATCAAGGCGGTAGAGAGGTTCGATTGGCGCAAGGGATTCAAGTTCTCCACCTACGCCACCTGGTGGATCCGCCAGGCGATGCAACGGGCCCGTGCCAGTCTGGGCGATTCGATTCGCATTCCGACAGGGGTGTTCGACAACCTTGCCCCCGTCCGCGCCGCCTCCGAAGCGCTTCGCACGACACTCGGCCGTTCAGCCACGCCGGTGGAGATCGCTGAGGAGACCGGGATCAGTCCGAGAGAAGTCGAGAGGGCGCTGTCGGTGGGCGTCACGGTCGCTCTGGAGACCCCGGTCGGGGATGATGGAGCCCAACTCGGTGACTTCATAGCCGATGCCGATACCCCAGATCCTCAACTCGTGGTTGAGCAACGAATCCTCGAGGAGGCACTTGCACACAGCCTCGCCACTCTCCCCGATCTCCAGCGTCGGGCGCTCACGCTGCGCTTCGGGCTCGAAGACGAGCGACCGGAAACGATGGCGAGGATCTCGGAATTGATCGGCCTTCCCGAACATCGGCTGTCCGGCTTCATCTCCGAGACGCTGCAAGCACTCGGCAAGGATCTCGAAACGCTCGAGGAGATGCGCGTCGCATGATGAACTAG
>JAZFTN010000233.1:0-3785 GCA_036446715.1 Acidimicrobiia bacterium
GCCATGGTCCGGGCGGCAGCCAAGAACCACCGTCACGTTGGAGTTGTTGTGTCGCCAGATCAGTACGACGAAGTGGCGGGGGCCATCGAGAATGGGGGATTGAGTCCCCAGCAGAGGAAGAAGCTCGCTGCCGAAGCTTTCTTTCACACGGCCAGCTACGACGCTGCCGTGGTGGGCTGGATCGGTGACGACAGGGTCATTCCGCTGCGGAAAGTGTCAAGCCTCCGTTACGGCGAGAACCCACATCAGATCGGGGTGCTCTACCGGGAGGATGGTGCCGAACCATGGTGGCACCTGGCCGTTCTCCATCAGGGGAAGGAGATGTCCTTCAACAACTACATCGACGCCGAGGCCGCCTGGCGTCTGGCCACCGATCTCGGTCCGGGCGCCGTGGTGGTCGTGAAGCACACCAACGCCTGCGGCGCTGCGCGAGGAGACCGCATCATCAGCACCTTCGAGAGTGCGTGGGATGGTGATTCTCTTGCAGCCTTTGGAGGGGTGATAGCGATCAACGGCGCGCTGGATGCATCAACCGCGGCGGCGATTGGGGAGCGGTTCGTCGAGGTAGTCGTGGCACGGTCGGTCGAACCCAAGGCACTCGACGTCTTGTCTGCAAAGAGGAATCTTCGAGTCCTCTCCGCACCGGAGCCGGCTTCGAGTGGCGATGACTATGGGAGGGTTGATGGTGGATTGCTTGTTCAGGGCATGGACAGTTTTGAGGACGAGACCTGGGTGACGGTCTCTGAGCGGAGTCCGACCGACGACGAGCTTCGAGCACTGGAGTTTGCCTGGGTTGTGGCAGCACACGCCAGGTCGAATGCCGTGGTCCTCGCCGTGGGTGAGACGGCAGTGGGCGTTGGTGCCGGCGACCAATCCCGGGTCGGGGCTGCTGAGCGGGCGGTTGTGAAGGCAGGTGGGAGAGCCAGTGGCGCCGTTGCGGCGTCCGACGCATTCTTCCCGTTTCGCGATGGTCTTGACACCTTGACTGCGGCCGGTGTGACGGCAGTGGTCGAGCCAGGTGGATCAAGAAACGATCAGGAACTGATCGACGCGGCAAACGAGCACGGCATCGCTCTGGTATTCACTGGAAGGAGGCACTTCAGACATTGAGCGCCCAGATACTGGACGGAAAACTGGTCGCTTCCAGGGTCAAGGAGGAGGTGGCGGCCTCTGTCACCGGTCTGGACTACACGCCGGGCTTGGCCACGATCCTGGTCGGAGACGATCCGGCTTCGCATTCCTATGTCCGGGGCAAACGTCGCGACGCCGAGCAAGTGGGTATCAGGTCTATTCATCATGAGCTGTCACACACAGTTGCCCAGAGTGCTCTAGAGACACTCATCGATGAGCTGAACGCCGATGAAGAAGTGGATGGGATCCTGGTCCAGCTCCCTCTTCCCGACGGACTCGATGCCGAAACGATCATCGAGCGAATCGACCCGGCCAAGGATGTCGACGGGCTTCATCCATACAATCTCGGACTGTTGGCGCTGAGCCGGCCTGGACTGAGACCGTGCACACCCTCGGGAATCATGCGGATCTTGGACGAGTACGACATTGCGGTTTCCGGCGTCAAACTCGTAGTGGTGGGCAGGTCGTTCCTGGTGGGCCGGCCCCTGGCGCTGATTCTCTCGGAGAAGGGTGTCGACGCCACCGTGACCATTGCGCACTCCCGCACGCGTGACCTCGCTGCCGAAACCGCCCATGCCGACATTCTCGTAGCCGCCACCGGCTCTCCTGGCTTGATCACAGCCGAGCATGTGAAGCCAGGGGCGACGGTGATCGATGTTGGAGTCAATCGCACCGAAGAGGGCCTGGTGGGTGATGTCGAATTCGAGTCGGTTGTCGAGATAGCCGGCGCCATCACCCCGGTCCCGGGGGGTGTCGGTCCGATGACCAGGGCAATGCTTCTCGTCAACACACTCCGCGCCGCGGAGGCCCGTCGGGTTTAGCCGTCTTGTTCGGCGACGAATTCTTCGGTGTACCGATGCCAAAGCTCAATCGACTCAAGGGTGAGGGACGGTAATCCGGCGTATCGATACAGCTCTTCCAAGTGATCGGGGTGCTGCTCGTTGAGCCAGGTCTCGAAACCGGTCACGGCGTCGTTGCGAAAGCTCATTGGGGCGAACGAGAGCGCTGCGCTGACGATCTGCCCGGCGTTGACCTCGAGTGTGAAGATGCTTCTTGCGTCCGGGTCCATTTTCAGGGCTCGCGACCAGGCATTCTCATGGGTCATGTAGCAAAGGACCCGTTGGGTCCCGTCTTCGGCGGGGCCTCTGGTCACCGTGCATCCGGTGGTGGCGAAGACCCATTCGGTTGCTTTCAACCACGCCATCTCCATCTCGAGGTCCTCGGTACTTCGGGCCGGGGTGATTGAGATGGCCGCCTTGTCGCTGACAAGTGAGATTGCTGTTTGGTGATCCCAGTTGCCCCGAGCCTCGAGGAATGCTTCGGAGATTGTGACGGCTTCTTCACCGGCGAGTTCCGCTGCCAGATGCGGCCGCTGAACCAGGACCAAGACAGTGGAAATCGCCGCGACGGTCAGGACAGCAGCGATAGGCCCCCGGTGTTGGCGGCGCGATGAGGGGACATCCGCGCCGTCCACTTTCACGCGATCGTCCATGGTCCCTGATCCCTGTAACTCGTGAAGGACCAAAAGTGGGCCTTCAACCCACCTGACCGTACTCGTAGGCAGTTAGCCCAGGCTTGCCACGCTGAAGATCACGTGGAAGGGCTGGCAGTAGATGACCACGCTCCCATAACCATCGATATCGATGCCTGCCGGGATGTTGTAGTTCTGGTCTCCAATGTTTCCCTTGAGCTCGCCCAAATCGACATAACCGGTGACGTCGTCTCTTCCGCCGGGATCTCCATCGGGCACAAGGAGGACATGGAGGTCAGGTCCATTGGTCACCCCGAAACCTTCGAGTCTGAGGACGAGGCTTCCATCTTCGAGGTCGTAGACGGTGGCTGTCCCCGAACCGTTGTGAAAGCTGTCGAAGTCCTCGAACTGGCCCGAAACGAGGGCAATCGGGGGCGAAGCAGGCATGTCCTCGTCGACGGCCGCACCCGGCTCTCCGGCGGCGTCGACCATTGCGGCCTCCACCTCCTCCGGGGTCATGTCATCGGGGATGACGGCCCCGGCCGACATCGGAAACTCTTCGCTCACCTCGGTGTCGAAGAGCAGGGGAGAGCCGAGCCACCATCCCAGAGCGAGAACCGGTATGCCGACGATCACTGCACCGATGATGAGTCTGCGTTTGGTCATCGCATCATTGTGCCCGGTGACTGGAAAGGAGACGTAAATGACCGGCTGGCTATTCTCCAGAACTCCGATTCATCTCTCTTAGGAGTCTCTTGTCATGGGCACACCAATCACCATGGGACCGGACGGTCTCAATGTTCCCAACGACCCGATCATCCCCTTCATAGAAGGCGATGGCATCGGTCCCGACATCTGGGCCGCCGCTGTCAGGGTGTTCGATGCCGCGGTCGAGAAGGCTTATGACGGCACGCGCAGCATTGCCTGGACCGAGGTCCTGGCCGGTGAGAAGGCATATAGCGAGATGGGGTCGTGGCTTCCCGAGGAGACTGTTAGCGCATTCTCCGAATACCTGGTTGGAATCAAGGGCCCGCTGACAACACCCATCGGTGGCGGTATCCGATCGTTGAACGTAGCCCTTCGTCAGATCCTGGATCTCTACGCATGTGTTCGCCCAATCCGGTGGTTCGAAGGGGTGCCTTCGCCGGTGAAGAACCCTGGTCTCGTCGACATGGTGATCTTC